>JBMNSO010000020.1:0-20470 GCA_050945235.1 Mahellales bacterium | reverse complement strand
AATTTTACATATTTTAACCAAAATAATCCTTATATTAGGATAACATTTTTAAACCAGTGTGACAAGATATCAAAGTCAACCCTTTACTTCGGTTTCCGGACCTTTATAATCTTACTTGACAGGACAAATAACTAACCCATCGCTCCTATGGTCTATACAGAAGGCGATGGGTTAACACATCAGTATTACCGAAAAACAGGCGGCATAGCCCTTCGGCTACCCCGCCCGTCTGTAATATCAATACTCTGTTATTGCGCGCCCCTTATCGCTGGGTTTTTTATTTTGCAAACCAATGGCTACCGATCTTTGCTGTAACCGGCCTGCTCCACATCCATTTATTTGTAGTCTTGGCCGGATTAAAGAAATAAATTGCACCGTTGGTAGGATCCCAACCTTTTACAGCCAACTCGGCAGCCTTTTTGGCACTGCTGCTGGCCTGAAGGTTTATCTGTCCGTCCCTGACAACGCAAAATGCACCGGGTTGATATATAACTCCCTTTAAGGTATTGGGAAAATTCTTATGCTTAACCCTGTTTAGTATCACGGCACCAACAGCTACCTGTCCTTCCAGGGATTCACCTCTGGCTTCGGCATTTATGGCCTTGGCCAAAAGATCGATATCCCCACTGCTTTGCTGTGCCCTTGCTGTAGTCGCGGTTAAAGTCGTAGGGGTACCAGATGGTATTGTGAATACCTGGCCAGGATATATCATATTAGTCCAGTAACCATTTCTCTGTTTTATTGCATTTACAGTGGTTCCATACCTCCTTGAAATCAGCCATAGCGTATCTCCGCGTTTAACTGTATGTCGGCTGTCGGCCATGGCTGTACCAATAAGTATGGTAGACATAATGATTATACATAATATCATCGAGACGCCTATTTTCATTTTCTTATTCACCTTAAATCACCCTCCCAAATAAACTATAATGGTTTTAACACCATTACTTTTAAGTTTGGTTTATTATATAATAAAAGAATACATATTGTCATTTTGTGAATATTGTTACAATTCTATTACAATATTGTTTATTTTATGTTAACTTTTGTTTCAAGACTATTTCGCACTTATGCTATGCACATCCATATTTATGCATATCTAGCCATTGACAGGGATAGACAAAATGTATAATATATAGATTATGTTACTATAGGGTTTACGGGGTGAAGATATGTCAAAACAACTAAGGGCAGACATGCTGTTGCTATTGGTCACCTTTATCTGGGGATCAACCTTTGTTCTAATAAAAAATGCCATCGCTGATATACCGCCGTATACCTTCATACTTATCAGACATCTAACAGCCTTTATTCTCCTGTCCATGGTATTTATAAAAAGATATAGAAATTTTAACAAAGAAGTATTTGTATACAGCATAATTATTGCTGTCTTTTTATTCGCAGGTTATGCCCTTCAGACCATAGGCTTAATATATACAACAGCATCCAATTCCAGCTTTATAACATCTTTAGCGGTTGTTTTTGTGCCAATAATATCCTTTTTATTGTTTAAAAGAATACCAACCAGGTCAACTCTATTAGGTATACCTATTGCTATATTGGGGTTAGCTTTACTGACTCTAAACGAGAGTTTATCCATTAATGTAGGGGATTTTTATACATTTATATGCGCTATAAGTTTTGGCGTTTCGATTATACTGATAGAAAGGTTTACCAAAAAAGTGGATTCTGTTTTGATGGCCATGTTACAGATACTCTTTATAGCGATCATAAGTTGTGTATTTTCCCTCACTTTGGAGAATGGAATGTATTCAGCTATTAACTTTTCGCCTGATGTAATAATTGCCATATTAATCACCGGGATTTTAGCCACCGGTTTGGCCTTTGTTATTCAAAATACCGTACAAAGATATACTACAGCCGCCCATACAGCCTTAATCTTTACAGCAGAACCTATCTTTGGTGCAATGTTCGCGTACCTTATGCACGATGAAGTATTCACCCTGAGGCATATATTAGGCGCAGGACTAATAATCGCCGGTGTGATACTGGCCGAATGCAAGTTCAATAAAGGCGAAAATAATCTATCCTTGTGAAATGTCGGAAAAAAGGTAAAGGACCCATTCAAGGGTCCTTTATTTAATAGTCTTCATCATCCGATATTTCCTCATAACAGCCTTCGCAAAAGCCGTCATATGAATCTATACATTCCTCACATATTGGACTGCTGCATTGGCCACACGTTTCTGATGTCTCAGCATCCACCGGACTTCCACAAACCGAACAGGGAACACTACTCATAATTACCCATCCTTTCTAGAATTATATATGTACAGTTATTTTTCCCTTAAATGCAAATTATTATAATTTTGTTCGAAGATTTCTAAAATTTTTTCTCTTCCCTGTCCATTCTGAGAAGAATAGGGTATTATTAAAATTCCGTCAGATACTTGAAGATGTTTTTTTATAGTATCCAAATTAGCCTTTACCTTGCTCCGTGATATTTTATCGACCTTTGTAGCTACAATTATATGGTTTAAGTTATAGTGAGTTATATATTCATACATTGTTATATCATCCCTAGTAGGAGGGTGACGTATATCCAACAAATGTATAATTAATTTTAGGTTATCCCTCAGTGTCAAATATTCATTCACCATAGCAGCCCAGCGTGACTTTTCCCTTCCCGATACCCTTGCAAAACCATATCCGGGCAAATCCACTAAATAAAACTTGTCATCTATGCTATAAAAATTTATAGTCCGGGTTTTACCTGGCTGAGAACTTGTATAGGCCAGTTTTTTCCTATTGGTTACGCTATTTATAAAGGAAGACTTCCCAACGTTGGACTTGCCCACCATGGCAAACTCCGGGAGATGGTGGCAGGGATACTGCTCCTTCTTTACCGCACTTATAACATATCGGGCATTATTTATCCTCATTTGGTATCTCCCGGGTTAGTGCATGTTTTAATACTTGGTCCATGGAATTCACAAAAAGGAACTTCACCTTTCGTCTTATATTATCAGGGATGTCCTCTATATCCTTCTTATTGTCCTCAGGTATAATTACCGTGTCTATTCCCGCCCTACTGGCCGCCAGTGCCTTTTCCTTCAAACCGCCTATGGGCAGCACCCTGCCCCGTAGGGTTATCTCTCCTGTCATTGCAACGTTTCGCCTAACTGGTATCCTCGTTAAGGCTGAAACCACTGCAGTGGTCATTGTTATGCCCGCCGACGGACCGTCTTTGGGTATGGCACCCTCAGGTATATGGATATGGATATCGGTGTTATTATAGAATTCGCTGTCGATTTTAAGCTGCTTAGCATTTGCCCGTATATAGCTTAGCCCGGCCTTGGCAGATTCCCGCATAACATCACCCAGTTGACCGGTTAATACCAGTTTACCGGTGCCGGCCATGGGCGTAACCTCTATGGAAAGTGTTTCACCGCCCACCACCGTCCAGGCCAAACCGGTAGCAATGCCTATCTCATCCATTTTGCCCGCTTTTTCATATCTATATTTCCGTATTCCGAGATATTTCTTGAGATTTTTTCCGGTAACCCTGATCCTCTTGCTATTGGTTTCCACTATCTTACGGGCAGCCTTTCGGCATATATTGGCTATTTGCCTTTCAAGGTTTCTGACACCCGACTCCCTGGTATAATAATTGATAATGTCCCTTATGGTGGTTTCTGATATTATCAAACTGCCTTCGGACATACCATGCTCCTTTAGCTGCTTTGGTACCAAATATTTCTGGGCAATATTTACCTTTTCTTCCTCGGTGTAACCGGTAATTGTGATAACTTCCATTCTGTCCAGCAGCGGCCTGGGTATTGTATCCAGAGTGTTTGCAGTCGTTAAAAACATCACCTTGGACAAATCAAAGGGCAACTCAAGATAATGATCCCTGAAGGCAAAGTTTTGCTCGGCATCCAATACCTCCAACATTGCGGAGGCCGGATCACCTCTAAAGTCAGAACTCATCTTGTCTATTTCGTCGAATAAAAACACCGGGTTTTTGGTGCCTGCTTGTTTGATGGAATAAATAACCCTTCCGGGGATGGCTCCTACATATGTCCTTCTATGGCCCCTGATTTCCGCTTCATCCCTTACACCACCCAGGGACATCCTGACAAATTTTCTATTAAGAGCCCTGGCTATGGATCTGGCTATCGATGTTTTCCCAACACCCGGAGGTCCAACAAAACAAAGGATAGGTCCCTTCATTTTATTTGTAAGTTTTCGTATGGCCAGATATTCTATTACCCGTTCCTTAACATTCTCCAGACCATAGTGATCTTCGTCGAGAATTCTTTGTGCATCCTTTAAATCTAGGTGGTCCTCAGTTTCGTTATTCCACGGCAGGTCTAATATCCAGTCCAAATATGTTCTTATTACCGAACCCTCCGCCGAACCCGGGGACATTTTCTTCAAGCGTTCAAGTTCCTTCAAGGCCTTTTCATTAGCTTCTTCTGGCAATTGGGCCTCTTCGATCTTCTCCCTATATTCTTCAACTTCGCTTGCTATGCCGTCGCTTTCCCCCAACTCCTTTTGTATGGCCTTCATCTGCTCCCTGAGATAATACTCCCGCTGTACCTTGTCTATTTGCTTTTTTACCCTTAAGTTTATTTTTCTCTCGATCTCCAGTATCTCTATTTCCTTTGAAAGGATACCATAAAGCTTTTCCAGCCTGGTCTTTGGTTCGAAGGCCTCTAATACTTCCTGCTTGTCCTCCGTTTTCACCAGCACATTGGCGGCAATTAAATCTCCCAGCTGGGCAGCATCCTCAACAGTAGTCACCGACAGAAGGGTTTCAGGAGAGATCTTGTTGCTCAACTTTACATATTCTTCAAAAATGTTTATTACACTACGTATTAATGCCTCTTCTTCCAGTTTGTCGTCATCGGTGCTAACGACCTCCCTTTGGCATATCTCTGCTTCAAAATACGGTTCTTCCTTAGTTATCTTAATTATTTCTCCTCTGTTGATTCCTTCAACGAGTACCCTTATAGTATCCCCCGGCAGTTTTAAGAGCTGCTTTATCTTGGATACGGTACCTACTTTATAGATATCATCCACGGTGGGTGAATCTACCTTGGCATCTTTCTGGGTTACAAGAAAAATCAACTGATCCTTTACCATGGCCTCTTCCAGGGCAGCGATGGACTTCTCCCTGCCCACATCAAAGTGAAGTACCATATAGGGAAATATGGTTAACCCTCGTAGCGGCAACAACGGTAGCAGTTTATTGTTACTATTATTATCTTCCACAGTAATCACTCCTTTACGCGAACCGAGAAACATTAGCATCCGAAATATATAAAAAGACTATATTTTACCTTTTTAATGACTGGTAATATTATACCTTATTACTCTCCCGGCTTTCAACCGCATTTGGCATGAAAACTATCCTATAAAATTACCGTCATCCACCCTAGTCCCTTTATTATGTGCACTCGGGCTAAGTAAGTCCGAATTACAAACCAATAGCATAAAAACTTACTTCAGATGAAGCTTACTTCATCTGAAGTATAATCAAAAATCTAACCTAAAAACAACCAGCCATTATATGTTGACACAATAGCCCATATATAATATAAAGCGTATTATGAAGAGAAAATAAATCACTCCTTTATGTTAAGTCCTGAAGCAGCCAAAACATCGGTGGATTTTATTGGATTATTATATATCTCCCCTGTTTCTTCCGCTATTACCGCATGTTTTATAACTTCTTCTATCCTTTGGACAGCAATAATCTCTATTTCTTTGTCATCAAAACTTTTCTGGTAATTATCCTTTGGAATTAATACCTTCTTGACACCTGCTTGTTCCGCAGCTTCTATTTTGGAAACCACTCCACCCACGGGTTTTATTTCGCCCCTAATGGATACTTCGCCTGTCATGGCTATTTTGTTATCAATTTTTTTGTCCGTTATGGCTGAATATATAGCCGTAGCAATGGTTATACCGGCCGATGGTCCATCTATTGGCACGCCACCGGGGAAATTAATATGGATATCATAATCCCTGGGATCCACATCCAAAAATTTTCTAATTACAGTTAACACATTGTCCACCGATCCTCTGGCAGTACTCCTTCTCTTTAGACGTCTGGCTGGCGATCCTACTTCCTCTTCATCCACTATACCGCTCACCATCAGTACACCTTTACCCATTGCAGTAGGTATGGCGGAGGCTTCTATCTCTATAATGGTGCCAAGGTTGGGCCCATATACAGCTAATCCGTTTACATAGCCCACCTGAGGCATACTCTGTATCTTTTTTTCCGGTCTGGGATTGTAGTGACCGCTATTGATTACCCATTCCACATCCTTCAGAGTAATACAGGTACTCCCCCGGGTGAGCACCAAACCGCCGGATAGTTGTATGATGTTTACAGCTTCCCTGCCGTTGCTGGAATAATTACCGATAAGCTCGGCTGCGGTTTCTTCTATTGTAAAACCGCCCTTGGATGCCGCATTCTTAGCTATCTGTACTATTTCTGCCGGTGTTAAGGCCCTGAAAAAGATCTCCAGACACCTTGACCGTATAGCAGGCGATATTTCTTCAGGATTCTTTGTAGTAGCACCCACCAGCCTAAAATCGGCAGGCAGACCATTTTGGAATATATCATGTATATGCCTTGGTATATTAACATCCTCCGAGTTATAGTATGCACTTTCCAAAAATACCTTTCGATCCTCCAATATTTTAAGCAGCTTATTCATCTGTATAGGGTGTAATTCTCCTATTTCATCGAGAAACAAAATACCTCCATGGGCCTTGGTAACAGCTCCGGGCTTGGGCTGTGGTATACCTGCTACACCCAATGGGCCTGCTCCCTGATATATTGGGTCATGGACAGACCCAATTAACGGATCGGCAATACTCCTTTCATCAAACCTTATCGATGTTGCATCCATCTCAACAAACTTCGCATCTCTGCCAAAGGGAGACTTATAGTTTTTCTTTGCCTCCTCCAATACCAACCGGGCAGCAGCCGTTTTACCTACCCCAGGAGGTCCATAGATTATTACATGCTGGGGATTGGGACCACATAGTGCAGCCTTCAGAGCTTTAATGCCTTGGTCCTGACCTATTATATCCTGAAAAGTTGTAGGCCGGGTTTTTTCAGATAAAGGTTCGCTTAGTCTTATTTCTCTTAGCCTTTGGAGTTTCTCCATTTCCTTTCTAGATTCTTTCTCCACCGCCGACTTGTTGCTCTGCTGACCCTTGAGTAGATTTAAAAAATATAATCCAATTACTATGGCAAAAAAGAATTGGATTAGAATTAACGCATTGGACATGCCTTTCATTACCTCCTTCTGATGCTCCCGACTTCTTTATTAGTATGTGTATCTGGTACATTTTTATCCGAGGCAGTGAATATTGGAATTTATTTATTAAAATAAAAAAACCGGAGTAAATCCGGTTTTACGAAGCTGATTCACGCTTTGATTTTTGTTTTTTTACGGTCTTTTTAGGTTTTTGACTGTCAGATATTATCAGTATGGGATCACTATTGGTTTCAATGGTTTCCTTTGTGATAATGCACTTTTCTATATCATCCCTGGAGGGAATATCATACATTACATTAAGCATTATCTCCTCTAAAATTGACCTTAAACCCCTGGCCCCAGTTTTACGCTCAATGGCTTTTTTGGCTATCACTCTCAAAGCCTCTTCTTCAAATTCCAGGGTTACGCCATCCATCTCAAACAACTTCTGATATTGTTTAACCTGTGCATTTTTAGGCTCCTTAAGTATCCTAATAAGAGCCTCCTCATCCAATGAGTTTAAGGTGACTATAATAGGTAACCTGCCTACAAACTCTGGGATTAATCCATATTTCAACAAATCCTCCGGTAGAATGTTGGCTAATATTTCACCAATGGAAGCCATATTTTTGCTTATCACCTCGGCACCAAAGCCCATGGACTTCTTGGCCGTCCTCGCCTGTATTATTTTATCAATACCATCAAAGGCCCCACCACATATAAACAAGATATTGGTAGTATCTATCTGAATAAACTCCTGGTGGGGATGCTTTCTCCCACCCTGGGGTGGCACACTTGCAACGGTACCTTCAAGGATCTTCAATAAGGCCTGCTGTACCCCTTCCCCTGATACATCCCGGGTAATTGAAGGGTTTTCCGATTTCCTTGCTATTTTATCTATTTCATCAATATAGATAATACCCTTTTCCGCCTTTTCCACATCATAATCAGCCGCTTGTATAAGCTTTAAGAGAATATTTTCGACGTCTTCGCCCACATACCCTGCTTCAGTTAGAGAAGTAGCATCTGCAATGGCAAAGGGAACGTTTAATATCTTAGCCAAGGTTTGGGCAAGTAAAGTCTTTCCCGAACCCGTAGGTCCCAGCATTACTATATTACTTTTTTGGAGTTCAACTTCATCGTTTTTTGTATCATTGTTTATTCTCTTATAATGATTGTATACAGCAACTGCCAATGACTTTTTCGCAAGTTCCTGCCCTATTACATACTGATCTAGTATATCCTTTATCTCGCTTGGTTTGGGTATATCCTTCAATTCAAGTTCAGATGTATCTTCGAACTCTTCCTCAATAATTTCCTGGCATAGTTCTATGCATTCGTCGCATATATATACGCCGGGCCCAGCAACCAAACGTCTAACTTGATCCTGGGTTTTCCCACAGAAAGAACATTTGAGTTGCTTCTTTTCATCATATCTTGACATTATTTCACCTCAAAACTAAGGATTATTTTCTGTATGTTATCACTTCATCTACAATACCATATTCTTTAGCGGACTCAGCCGACATAAAAAAATCTCTGTCCGTGTCCTTTTCTATCCTCTCTAGCGGTTGACCGGTCTTTTCGCTCAAAATTTTGTTAAGCCTTTTTTTGATCTTTAATATATGCTCGGCATGGATGGCCACATCTGTAGCTTGGCCTCTTGCGCCGCCCATAGGCTGGTGTATCATTATTTCGCTATTAGGTAATGCAAAGCGCTTGCCCTTTGCTCCGGACGCCAATAGAAAAGCACCCATCGAAGCCGCCATACCCATACAAATGGTTGATACATCCGGCTTGATATACTGCATAGTATCATATATAGCCAGTCCAGCTGTAACTGAGCCTCCAGGGCTGTTTATATATAAATGTATATCCTTATCAGGGTCTTCTGCCTCTAAAAACAGTAATTGGGCAACTATCAAGCTGGAACTAACATCATCCACCTCTGAACCTAAGAATACTATGCGCTCCTTCAATAGCCTTGAATAAATATCATATGAACGTTCTCCCCTATTAGTCTGTTCTACTACCATAGGAACAAGGTTCATGATCAACCACCTCCGATTATTCTTGTTTTGTTATGGGTTTACTTTCATTAATTACCAAATCGATAGTCTTTTGTACCCTCATGCCGTCTTTAATATACTCGTAGTCTTCTTCATGAAGAGTTTTCTTAAACTCGTCGGGGTCTTTCTTATATTGCCCGGCAAGTTTCTTTATTTCCTCTTCTAAGTCTTCATCGCTTGGTTGAATATCCTCTACCTTTGCTATTTTTTCTAGTACCAGCTGTGTCTTTACTCTATTATATGCTTCATCTTTATATTGTGCCCTAAAATCCTCCATAGATGTACCAATGTACTCTAGATATTTTTCAAGGCTAATACCCTGGTACATAAGTCTCATACTAAAATCCCGCATTATATTGTCTATCTGCTTCTCAACCATAACCTCGGGAATATCAACCTTGGCATTTTCAGTTACTTGCTTAATGACTTTGTTTTCATACTCAAAATTCGTTCTACTCAGCGCGTTCTCTTTTAATTTTTCCCTTATATAGTTTTTGTACTCTTCCAGGGTTTCGAATTCACTTACATCCTTAGCAAAGTCGTCATCCAACTCAGGAAGTTCCTTCATTTTGATTTCATTTACCTTAACTTCAAAGACAGCTTCCTTGCCGGCCAGTTCTTTCGAATGATAGTCCTCAGGAAAGGTTACCTTTATATCCTTCTGCTCCCCTAATTGAACACCTATTAGTTGCTCTTCAAAACCCGGTATAAAACGGTTAGAACCTATTTCTAGGTTTTGATTTTCCGCTGTGCCGCCTTCAAACTGCACACCATCGATATAACCCTTGTAATTAATGTTGACAATATCGCCTTCCTTTACAGGTCTGTCTTCGACGGTTATTAGCCTTGCATTTTTTTGTCTGGCATTTTCTATTTCCTTATCAACATCCTCATTGGTGACATTATATTCAATCTTTTCTGCTTCTATGCCTTTGTATTCGCCCAGTTCCACATCGGGCTTTACCACAACCTTAGCCTTATAAACCAAACTCTGACCCTGGCCGATATTTTCTATTTCTATTTCCGGCTGATCTACCGGCTCCAGACCATGTTCCTTAATGGCCTGTTGGTATGATTCAGGATATACGTATTTTATGGCATCTTCATAAAAGACTGCCTCACCGTAATAGGTCTCTACTATCTTTTTAGGCGCTTTGCCTTTTCTAAAGCCGGGTATGTTGAACTTGTTTCTATTTTTTAAATATGATTTTTGCATGCCTTCTGCAAATTTTTCTGCTTCCACTTCTATTTCTAAAGTTGCAGTATTGTTTTCCAGTGATTGTAATTTTGAACTCATCCGTGGTCCTCCTTGTTTACTATTAACTTTACTATGAATATGGCATATTCGTATTATATCATAGATCAATAAACCCATCTATAAATCCAAATAGCCAGAATTTATCCAATATTGCTCAATAATATATAACCAATGGTTATGTATGTCCATTGGTTAATACGCTAATACTTTCATATTTCACAATAGATATTATCATATTTGTATGGACGTTGCAAGGTTATATTTGATATGGTTTTTAACTAATTTCATTATATGTATATAATTTCTCTAAATCCAATAACACCCTTTTCAAGTGTATGCCCCCTGAGTAACCTGTAAGGGTACTATCCCTTCCTATTATTCTGTGGCATGGAATAATTATCGGTACAGGATTCCTCTTATTAGCATTTCCCACAGCCCTGCAGGCTGATGGACTGCCCAAAGCCACCGCTACATCTTTATATGTGGCTGTGGTACCATAGGCTACAGCGGATACTATCTTCCATACTTTTTTAGAAAATTCAGTCCCATATATGTCCAATGGACAGTCGAAATAATGCCTCTTTCCTTGGAAATATTGCATAAGTTGGGTTATTCCTTCGTATTGGTCGCAATAAGCCGTTAACCTATACTCCTTTATATGCTTTGCCGCCCATGCATCAAGGGAGTCTAAACCATCACCCGGCAGCAACAACCTACATATACCCTTTGGTGTCCATGCTACGGTCAGCTGTCCTATAAGACATTCAAATGACTTATAATAGATAGTATTCATCATAGCCTCCCTTTATATATAAAAAACAAATAATTGTTAGATTTTCCATTACTATCTTTGTTTATTATATTATGATTAACGACAATACTCAACTCTTTACACAGTCATTCATTGACTGCTATAATTTAAAATGTAATATATAATAGAAGTGAAAATGGCAACCATGGAAAGGAGTTGAGCAACAAGACATATATGTCTTGTATAAAAAATGAAAATAGGATTAATAGGCCTACCCTCTGTAGGCAAGACAACCCTGTTTAACCTTTTAACGGGGTCAGACATTACTGTATCAGAATTTTCAGTAGGTAAAATCGATGCAAATATCGGTATATGTAAGATACCCGATGATAGAATAGATTTTTTAAGCAATATGTATAACCCTAAAAAAACTACTTATGCCACCATAGAGACAATAGATGTTCCCGGCCTTGTAAGTGGTTCCAGTACAGGAAAGGGAGTAGGCAACCAATTCCTTGATACGATAAGGAAAGTAGATGCCCTGGTACATGTCCTAAGGGTCTTTGAGGATGACAAGGTAATTCATGTGGACGGTAGTATCGATCCCATGAGGGATATAGAAACTATTAATATGGAACTACTCTTTGCCGATCTTGGGGTCATAGACAATCGTATAAAAAGGATAGAAACCTCTAAAAAAGTTACCAAGGAAAACCTATCAGAGCTTGAAGTACTAAAAAAATGTAAGACCGGGTTGGAACAGGGTCTATTAATACATAACCTTGAACTAAAGGATGACGAGAAGGAACACCTTAAAACCTTCGGATTTCTGTCGGAAAAGCCAATGATTTTAGCGGCTAATATAGATGAACAACAGCAAATAACCAAGGACTATCCATTCAGAGACAGCCTTATGGAATATAGTCGGAAGGTCAACACACCGGTGATCGAGCTGTGTATTAAGTCCGAGTTGGAGATAGCTCAGCTAGACCCCGAGGATAGGCAAGCCTTTATGGAGGATATCGGTATATCCGAATCGGGTATAGACCGCCTTGCAAAAACAACCTATAATTATTTAGGATTAATCTCCTTTTTAACGGCCGGGCAGGACGAAGTCAGGGCGTGGACTATAAAACGTAATACCACGGCAAAAAAAGCGGCCGGTAAGATACATTCGGATATAGAAAGAGGTTTTATTAGGGCAGAGGTATGCAAATTTAAGGATCTAAAGGAACTAGGTTCCATGAACAAGGTTAAAGAAAAGGGATTGTATTCTTTGGAGGGCAAGGATTATATTGTCCAGGACGGCGATATCATAAACTTCAGGTTCAATGTTTAGATATAAAACCAGGTTAGGAAGGAAGGCCACCCGATCAGTTGGGGTGTCCTCCCTTCTGTTATTCTATTTGCATTCATGGTGATGGCTGCAGGTACTACCCGGCGCGTCAAGCTGCCCCTTTAATACCTGCTCTATTATATCGTCAATATTGCCCGTAACTCCGGAAAAGACCTTAATATTCCTTTCATTAAAGAGCTGTTTTGCATTTTCCCCTATGCCGCCGGTTATTACAGTCTCTACGCGCAAGTCTTTTAGATAGTTGGGTAAAAAACCTGGCTGATGACCGGGATTGGCAACAAATTTTCTTTGACTAACCTTTCCATTATCAATATCAACTATTTCGAAACCTTCACAATGTCCAAAATGGGCGGATATAACACTACCGTCTCTTGCTATTGCAATCTTCATAAAACCAAACTCTCCTTTTTGTTTACTATTAAATGATGGATGCTACTGGGGATTGCTGTTCATCCTGTCTAGCATTAATTCGCATCTATTCATATAATCTTTGTTATACTTTTCTATCTGTCCTTTATCGCACAACTGGGCTATCTGTGGATCAACAGGCAGGCTTCCAAGAAAGTCTATATTCATTTCCTGTGCAATCCCTTGCACATTGCTTTGCCCGAAAATCTCTATATGTTTGCCGCAATCGGGACACACTACATAACTCATATTCTCGATGACTCCAAGGATAGGAATATTCATGGTCTTTGCCATATTATATGCCTTTTTTACTATGAGGGAAACAAGGTCCTGGGGAGATGTCACTATAATAATACCGTCTAAGGGTATCGATTGGAACACTGTCAAGGGTACATCTCCGGTACCGGGTGGCATATCAATAAACAGATAATCAAGATTTCCCCATATAACATCGGTCCAGAACTGCTTTACGGTGCCGGCTATCAATGGCCCTCTCCAAATAACAGGCGCGTCCTTCTTATCCAAAAGCAAGTTAATTGACATAATCTCAATACCGTTGTGGGTCTTTGCTGGGTATATTCCTAATTCATTTGTCTCCACTTTAAAGCCGTCCACACCAAAAATTTTCGGAATTGAAGGACCTGTGATGTCTGCATCCAGAATTCCCGTCCTAAAACCCTTTCTTTGCATGGTTACAGCTAACAAGGATGTTACAAGGGATTTGCCTACACCACCCTTACCACTTATAACAGCTACCGTTTTGTTAATTTCATTCAATTCGTGGGTCTTACAAATAAAGTCCTGGGCTGCATTCATTTTGCCACCGGTACTTCTTTTTTGTTGAGGTGTTTTACTCATTTTCTACACTTCCTTTATTTATAATATTGCTAGATTTCTTCTTATTTTTGTTACCAATACAATTACTGCTACAATTACTGCAGTATCCAAAAACCTTGATGGGTTCACCAAAGGCATAAAACCCCTTTTGCTGATAAATCTTCCTCTTAAAATCACCGGCTAAATAATCGTCAATTTCCTGTACCCTACAGCATCCTAAACAGATTAAGTGGTGATGGTTTCCCTTGTCCGGCAAAACCAGTTCATACCTTGCAGGGGAGCCTTCCATTTGCAATCTTAGAACCAACCCTATCCTGTGAAAAAGGTCCATGGTACGGTACACGGTAGCAAGGCCAACCTTTACCTTTTTCTCTTTCTTTTTAACCAGTAGATTATATATGTTTTCTGCCTCCAAATGATGTCCACTGGCATCATATAAAATTTTCAGTATGGCTCTTCTCTGGGGTGTAATCCTTAAATTATGTTCCTTTAAAAGACTATAGGCACTGTCTAGCAATGACTACACCTCCTCAATAATAGCCCATAAAAAAACTATAATACCACTAAAAATTTTTGGCCTTTGCCCATAACCTCTATAATAAATATTACTACTATTATGGGCATATGTCAATATCTCTATCTGTGGTATTATAGTTTTGTTGATATACAAAACTGGCCTGCTGCTTGTATATCTTGTATATAAGGAAACAAATTTCTATACCTTTGTCCTTTAAAAATTTCTACCATGTCTCCAGCAATTACGCCTGCAAAACATCTTTTTCTCACTTCTAGCACATACGATCCTTTTTGAATCGCAATCCGGGCAATTGTACTCACCCCTTAAGATTTTCTGAAAGTTTTCATAGCTTTCCTTCCACTCCCTACCACAATCCAGACATTTTACAGGACAAATATTTCTTGTATAATTGCCCCCTTCTATTCTGATGGCTTTGCCATTTATAATACTGTCTGCTACCTTCCTACGGGCATTATTTAAAATACGCTGGAAGGTCTGCCGAGAAACTTCCATCTTCATGGCACAGTCTTCCTGCTCAAGGCCTTCAAGATCTTTTAGGCGCAGGGCTTCCACTTCTTCTATTCTCATTACATTTTCCTGGATGCTGTCCCCATCCAAAGGTGCGAAGTGTAAATAATTAGGTATGAATTCTACTCGTCTCCATTTAGTAGGCCTGGCCAATGGTCTGTTCTCCTTTCAAGTATTTGTTAATAATATTCTATCACTGAAGTCCGATTATTAACAGACAAAATATCTATAAAAACGCAGCAAAAGGCTGGGTTCTAGCTGTTACCTACATAGAACCCACCTTTTCACTGACTGCATAGGTATTTTCGACTGTAACAATGAATTTATTGGCCCCTAACCATGGCTGCTCCGCATTTTGGGCAGGTTAAGGAATAACAAGGTATCCCCTGTTGATGGGGCATTTTGGTCTGGCAGGCAGGACAAATGCAATATCCACCCGGCCCCGCCCAGCTGCCGGCAGTATCGGAGCCGACATTGCCTTGGGTTCTGTCAAAACCTGCACCCCTTCTTGCACCTCTTCCCTGGCCCCTGTTACCTGTTCCGTCATTCATGGGCATCTTCACTACCTCCTTTTTATAATCTATATACCAAGCCTTTCCATCCCATCCGTAAGGTTTATCCAAATCTGAGTAATATTATCCGTAAATTCCTTATTTCCATATTCAATAGGTGTCTTATATTCCTGCAGGGCTTTCACTATAGACTGGTCAAAGGGAATCTTTCCTATTAAGGATATATCATTTTTTTTACAATAGTCTTCTATTTCATTATAGATTTGTAAATTTAAATCGTATTTATTTATACATACAAAGGCTGGGATACCAAAATGCTCAGTTAAACCCAACACCCTTTTTAGATCCTCTAACCCTGTTTTTGTAGGTTCCGTAACCACTACCACTGCATCTACTCCTGTTATAGAGGCAATAACCACACATCCGATACCCGGTGATCCGTCAATAAGCAACCATTTTTCCTTATTACTAAAATCATGTACGCTTTTCCTGACCTGGGTTACCAGCTTACCACTGCCCTCCGCTCCTATATCAAGAAGTGCATGGGAAAATATACCCCGGGGCGTTTTGGATACATATACTTCACCTGTCTTTACCGATTCAAGCTCTATTGCCTGGAAAGGACATACTAAGGTACAGGCACCGCACCCTTCGCACTTAATTGAAATTATTTCGATATTATCGGTTATGGCATCGAATCTGCATGAATCCTTGCATATTCCACATTTTATACAAAGAGATGTATCGACAACCGCTTCCTTGGCTCCATAGTAGTCTTCTTTTTCTAATAAATCCCTATTTAATAGAATATGGAGATTGGGTGCGTCCACATCACAGTCAGCTAACATTTTGTCCTTAACTAGAATACTAAGTGAAGAAACCAATGTACTTTTTCCAGTACCACCCTTACCACTTACAAAGGCAATTTGTTTCATTTTCTAACACGTCCTTGTATCTTATTGTACATGTCGTAGAAATCGTCTCTTAGTCCGAAATTATCAAAAACAGGCAGTTGTCCCTTCGAATAAGACTGTGCTACTTTCTTTGAAAAGGGTATCTCCAATAGAATATCAATCTTTTCTCGGTGACAGTACTGATGAATTATACTATCATCTCCCCCGGCCTTATTAATCACAATACCAAAGGAAAGTTCCATCTTTCTGACTAAGTTTACGGCAATCTCTAAATCATGAAGACCAAAGGGTGTAGGTTCAGTAACTAAAAGACAGAAGTCACATCCTTCAATGGACTGAACAACACTGCAGGAAGCACCCGGAGAACAGTCTAAAATAGTTGGAATATCATCCCTGATTCTTCTTTTCAATTCTTTGATAATGGGAATGCTGATAGGCTCGCCGATATTTAACCTACCATGGACAAAGGTGTAATCATCGTTGGTTTCAACAATGCCTATCTCCCTTTCAACCTCCGATATTATTTCTTCCGTACAGGCAATGACACATGCCCCACAGTGGTGACAGAGTTCCGGGAATAATAGAACCTTGCCCTTTACTACAGCTAGGGCATTAAACTGGCATGCATTACTGCACATCCCGCAACCGTCACACCTGTCCTGGTCTACCTGGGGCACCGACACCTTAACGGCATATTTATTACTTATATTGGGATGTAAAAATATATATCCATTGGGTTCTTCAACATCACAATCAATATATTGGCATTGTCCTAGGGATGCCACAAGACAAGCAGACACTGTTGTTTTGCCCGTGCCTCCTTTACCGCTTAATACAGCAATGTTCATTATTTCCCTCCACGATTAACCAAGCCAAAATGTTCAGGGACGGGTGTATCGATCTTATTGAGCTTACCCTGCTTGAAGGCTTCTATATTTTCCTTAACAGACCCGTTCAAGCCTTTGAATATATCAATATCGGCTGCATGCAGCACCCTCATTGCATTTGGCCCCACATTTCCTGTAATCAAGGCTTGGATATCTTTATCTACTACTGTCTGGGCCGACGTAACGCCCGCTCCCCCTGCTGCTGTGGCTGCCTGGTTATCTATGACTTCTATATCCATGGTGTCAGTATCCACTATAAGAAATACTGCAGCCCGACCAAACCTTTGATCCAAAGAACTCTCAAGATTATTACCTGTAGAAGTAACGCATATTTTCATTTGCAGGATCCTCCTTTAAAACTGTTACTGTTTTTGTTATTGGCTTATGCTCATAATATATTTTATTCCTATTATGGGCATATGTCAACTATTTTTCCCACAAATATAAAATATTAATGGACTATGCCGTGTATCCACCATCTACCACCAATAGGCTGCCGGTGGTCCATCCTGATTTATCTGAAGCAAAATATTTGACTGCCTCGGCAATATCCTCAGCCCTTCCGAATGTTGTCAAGGGGGTCCTGCTCAGTATCTGGTTCCTAATCCTTTCATCCGCCAGTTGGCTAACATTGGCGTCGGTGGCTACCGTTCCCGGCAATACTGCGTTCACCGTAATGCCATATGGCGCCAGAGCTATGGCACAGGCCTTGGTTAGTACATTTATCCCTCCTTTGGTGCTGCAATAGTGAACCTGCGTAGCTGATCCCACAAGGCCTGATATCGACGAAATGTTAATTATTCTGCCTTTAATCCCCATATCCACCATATGCTTTGCCACTAACTGGGTGAGAAAAAAATATCCCTTTAAATTAACTTTAAAGGTGATATCCCATATTTCTTCGGTGATCTCAAAAAAATCCATAAAAGGACATATGCCTGCATTATTTACTAATATATCTATTTTGCCCTCCTCCTTAACGATCGTATTAACCATTTGTCTAAGCTGGGTGGTATCTCCGGTATCAGCTTGCAGTATCCGTGCATGACCGCCCCTTTCCCTTATAGTGGTTTCCACTTGTATTGCACAATCTTTTCCGTTTTTATAGTTTATTATTATATAAGCCCCCTCCATAGCCAGCTCCTGTGCTATAGCCCGGCCAATCCCCCTGGAGGCCCCGGTTACTAATGCTACCTTTCCCTTTAACATATAATCACCTCCTGTGGTTTCAGAACCATTCCTCATCAAAGACTTTAGGATCATGTCCCGGTATTATTTTATATCCCATATTTCTGATTCTTTTCATGGCTAGTAAACATTCTTCTAAATTATAATTAAAGCCAACGGGAATATCATTATTTATATTTTCATATGTAAAGGCAATATCTCCTGTTAGTATGATGGAACCCTTATGGGTCTTTACTATGATGGACTGATGACCGGGCGAATGCCCACCGGTAAGAATAGCTTTTATTCCCGGGCATATATCCACATCCCCGGAAATCACAATGAATCTACCCTGGTCCCGTAACTTGATTATCGTTTCAATATCAATAAATTCTCTAAACCATGGATGTACAGGGTTTAATACACAATCCAGCTCCCTCTGCTGAATATACACCTGAGCATTTTTAAATTCAAAGACAGTGGGCGATAAATGGTCAAAGTGGCTATGGGTTAAAATTATTTTTGTTATATCATCTGAATGGACCCCGACTCTTTGTAATTGGATTATAGGGTTTTCATCGTGGTGTTGCTTAATATCGGGCATATGCCCAGCGGCAAATCCTTTATCAAAGCCTGTATCCACTAATACCCTTTCCCTTTGACCCTTTATAAGCCAAAAAATATTATACAGGTTTATCTTCCTTCTGCAATCTCCCAGATAAAAAACCCTAGGCCCTTCATTATAACACTCTCCCACCTTAAAGGGAATTACCCGGTACATAAAACCACCCCTTGTATCTTGTATAATATAGTTGGAATCAAACCACAGCTCATTGACTTTAAGAATTACCGCATCAACAATCCGCCGTTTATATCAAAGGTAGCACCTGTTATGAAATCGGCTTCTTCAGACACCAAAAAGAGTATTAATTGAGCCACATCTTCAACTTTTCCCAGCCTACCCAATGGTATTAAAGCCTTTATAGATTTCAGTCCTTCATCATGGAAAGAATCAATGCCCCCGGTGGATATGGTACCGGGCGACACTACGTTAACATTGATATTATAAGGCGCAGCCTCCCTGGCCACAGTTTTGGTAAATGCAATTATCCCACCTTTAGAAGCAGAATAATCAGCACCAACCATTATACCCCCACTTTGTCCTGCCAATGAACCCATGTTTATTATCTTGCCGTACCTCCTCGATTTCATGAACCTTAATGCATATTTACAGCATAAAAAAGTACCGGTTAGATTGATTGATAAGGTATTATTCCACTCTTCCAACGACAGTTCTTCAATAGACTTTGTAGCCACTATACCGGCGTTATTTACCAATATATCTATGGCCCCCCAGTGCCTGTGTACGGTATTCATAAGGTTTAATACGTCCTCTTCCTTTGATATATCGGTTTTTATTGACAAGACTTCACTCTTAAAACCCTTTATTTCTTCTTCTGCACCCTTTAATGCCAAAGGATTTAGATCGGCTATAACCACCTTTGCGCCATGGTGTGCCAAAGTTATAGCCGTTGCCTTGCCGATACCGGCTGCACCGCCGGTAACAATGGCTACTCTTCCCTTAAGTTTCATAGTTCCCTCCTTTTCGATTCACAATCCCATTCTATTTTTCTTTTTTTTCTTCATAGGAGCCCTGCTTAACGGGAGGAGAAAATACATAGCACAGCTTCATGGGCCGGTCACTGTCATTTTTAATACTGTGTCTTACCTTCTTTGGCACATATACACAACAACCCGGTTCAACCCTTTGAGGCTGCCCGTCAAAATACATCTGCCCAGAACCTTGCAGAAAATATATGATTTCCTCTGCTTCCTCATGTACATGGGAAGGTGCATGGGAGAGGGGAGGGAATTTTGCCACCCCAAAGGACATGTTTCGGGCATTGCCAAATAAGCCGGGTCCTATTATCATTTTATGTTCCCTGCCCGGGAGACTGACAGCTCTAACTTCATCCTCGTGTATAACATTTCTCATGGCTGCTCACCTCTGTTCTTTTTTT
>JBMNSO010000019.1:0-21595 GCA_050945235.1 Mahellales bacterium | reverse complement strand
GACCCATAAAGGGCTCGTCAACTAAAAATACCGAAGCATCATGAACCAAACTGCAGGCTATCATTACCTTTTGTTTCATACCCTTGGAAAAGTTTGTGGGTATATCATTTCGTTTGTCCCAGAGCTCGAACCGGTGCAGCAAGGATTCCCAACGTTGCTTGGCAGTGTCCGGGGCTACTCCATAGGCCATGGCGATAAATTTTAAATGCTCCAAAACCGTCAGATCGTCATATAAGCTGGGCATTTCGGGGATATAACTCACCCTGGCCTTTGCCCTAGGATCATTATCCGTAAGGTCATAGCCTTCCACATCCACCCTTCCGGTGTCCGGCCGTATAAGGTTTAGTATACATCTTAAGGCAGTGGTTTTGCCGGCGCCGTTCGGGCCTATAAGCCCTACTAGCTGGCCCTGTTTTATGTTAAAGCTAAGATTATATATTCCGTCTTCATGGGAAAATTTTTTGGTTAGGTTTTTTACCCGCAGAATGTCCATGATTATCTTCCTTAATTATACAAATGTTTAATTTGATTTTATAGTATATTCATATGAACATCAATAGGTGAGCTGCAGAAAAAGGCTTAAAGGTGTTGCAATATATCAAGGAATATATTAAAATATAATCTAAATATTTTTCACCTTTTAATAAAGGCTGTGAAAGGAAGAGTAGGTCTTTGGGATATTATTTACAGAGAGCCGGTGGGAGCTGCAAACCGGTAATAATGATAAAGACTGAAGATCATCCTGGAGCTGTGGAGCTGAAGGGGTTAGTAGGTTCCAACGGTGGCACCCGTTACTGTGCGGGATATAACCGGGCTTTGGTCAGGCGTATCTATTGAGGTCGATTTGTCATCGATGAATAAGGGTGGTACCACGGAGGTAAAAGTGTCCTTCGTCCCTATGGTAAATAGGGATGGAGGATTTTTTTCTATAATATGTTCAAAATATGTTCAAGGAGTGATCAATATGAAACTAACAGGAGCCCAGGTATTGATACAGTGTTTGAAGGAACAGGGAGTGGATACCATATTTGGTTTTCCGGGGGGTGCGGTCCTGCCCATTTACGATGCTTTATTTGATTCAGATTTAGTTCATATCCTGACTGCCCATGAACAGGGAGCCACCCACGGCGCCGACGGATATGCCCGGGCTACTGGTAAAGTAGGGGTGGTGTTTGCCACTTCCGGTCCCGGGGCGACCAACACAGTTACAGGAATAGCTACTGCCTATATGGACTCGGTGCCCATGGTGGTTTTTACCGGTCAGGTACCCTTGGCCCTACTGGGTAAGGATTCCTTTCAGGAGGTAGATATAACAGGTATTACCCTGCCTATAACCAAGCATAACTATATAGTAAAGGATGCCCAGGCACTGCCGGGTATCATAAGGGAGGCCTTTGACATTGCCCGAAGGGGCAGGCCCGGGCCTGTGCTTGTGGATATTCCCAAGGATATCCAGACAACTATTATAGATTACCAACCCCAGGTTATCGATACCAATTATAGGGATAGCTGCAGTTTGGGAAAACTCGGAGAAGATATTCAAAAACTGGAGGACAATTTAAAGGCGGCGGCCGATATTATTAAGGCCAGCGAAAGGCCGGTGGTATTTTCCGGGGGTGGTGTGATAATCTCCAATGCCCATAGGGAACTAATTGAGTTTGCAGTAAAACTCAAAGCTCCCGTTGCCACTTCATTAATGGGCCTGGGCGCCTTCCCGGCGGACCATCCCCTGTATTTAGGCATGGTGGGTATGCATGGCACTAAATATGGCAATTATGCGGTTTCCAACTGCGACCTTATCATAGCCGTAGGGGTCAGGTTCAGCGACAGGGTTATCAGTAATGTAGCCAGATTTGCGCCTTCGGCCAAAATAATTCATATCGATATAGATCCGGCGGAACTGGGTAAAAACATTGAAGTCCACATACCGCTAAACGGCGATGTTAAAGCCATATTATCAAGACTTATCGACATGACAGAAGAAAAAAGGGCCAACGGCTGGAATAAAAGGGTAGAGGAATGGAAAAGGCGATACCCGCTGAAATACAGGGATGACGGTAGCTTAAAACCCCAGTATATACTTTCGAAATTATACCAATTGGCCAGGGATAAGTCCATTATTACCACCGAGGTGGGGCAGCATCAGATATGGGCGGCCCAGTATTTTAATTATTCACAGCCTAGGACCTTTATCTCGTCAGGGGGACTGGGCACCATGGGCTATGGCCTGGGGGCGGCCATAGGCGCCCAGTTGGGCTGTCCCCATAAAAGGGTTATCAATATAGCGGGAGACGGCAGCTTCAAGATGAATGCCAATGAACTGGCCACCGTGGCCAGGTACAGGCTTCCCATTATAGAGGTTGTGATGAACAACAATGCCCTGGGCATGGTGAGACAGTGGCAACAGCTGTTCTTCAAGGGACGTTTCTCAAATACAACCCTGGGGGGCGATCTGGATTTTGTAAAGCTAGCCCAGGCCTATGGTATAAAGGGTTTACGGTTGGATGACAAGGCCAAGGTGGAAAGTGTGCTGAAGGAAGCCTTGGATTATAACGGACCGGTACTCATCGACTGTATAATAGACCAAGATGAAAAGGTATTTCCCATTGTACCCCCCGGTGCACCCATAGTTGATGTGATTGATGAATAAGTATTCTTAAAAAAACCTGGACCTATTTAAAAGGCCGGGTTTTTTTGTCGAAGCTGCTTATATTCTGACAAAATATAGCGGAAAAAAAATAGAGGAATTTACCGCAAAGTGTAGAATGTATACCTATTATTTATATTATAAACGATTCTTATAGAGCCGGTGCCGATTGGAGACGATATATGCTGCTGAGAGTTTCTTTTATAACTGCAACCGTTAGCTTTCTAATGGTTTTGGTTTTGATATATGCCTGTATTTCGATAATGGAACGGAAGAAATATATAGGCCTCTGGACCATAGGCCTCGGCATGTGCTTAGCAGGTTCCGTTCTTGTACTCTTGAGGGTTATAGATATATTACAAGGCGATGTACCGGTTCTTAATACGCTGAGATATATACTATTTTTGTTAGGTGAATATATAATTATTTGGGGTGTTTATGTCTTTTTCAACCGACCCTTGCCGAAATGGGCCAAGTTTGCTATAGGCGTGATCGCATCTTTGGTTATTGTGGGGCATTTTTCTCCAATTTCACCTGGTATTTATACCATCCCGGCCTTTGTATTTTTCGGCATATTATATATTATTACGGCGGCCGGTTTTTTTTCCTTGGATCAGTTCAATCGGACATTAAAGGTAATAACAGGTTGGATGTTTGCAGTAAAGGGCATAAACCAGATCGCATATCCTGTGATAGGTTATTTATGGGTCTTTGGTTTTTGGGGTTTAATCATCCATAATATACTGGGCATGTTGGTTGCTGTTAGTTTACTGATCCTTTACTACCGCAGAAAAAACGATATGCTCCAGGACAGTGAACGGCGGTTTAAACTCCTTGCCGAGAATTCCCAAAATTTGATTTATTACTGTCGGATAGTTCCTGTACCTGAACTTACTTATATAAATCCGGCAGTTACCGACATTTTAGGGTACACACCCCAGGAATGCTATAGTAACCCCAAGTTAGTATACAACCTACTGCACCCTGATGGTGGTCAAATGTTTGAAACTGTGGTGAAGTCAGCGGATTTTTTCACCAAGCCGGTGTTATGCCATTTTTTGAGGAAGGACGGCCGGGTGGTGTGGCTGGAATTTAACAATGCGCCTATATATGACAAGGATAAAGCCCTGATAGCTGTTCAGGGCATTGCTACTGATATAACCAGCTACAAACAGATGCAGGAGCTGCTTGAAAAAAAGAATCAGGAGAATATGAGGCTTCTTGATAAGGCCCTGGAGAGCGATAGGATAAAAACCGAGTTTTTGGCCAATGTTTCCCATGAATTAAGAACTCCCCTTAATTTGATACTGGGCTCCATCCAGCTCTTTGAGCTCTATTTAGAGGATACTAATCTTGAAAAGACCATGGCTCAGCCCAAAAGGCTGGCAATGATTATGAAACGAAATTGCTATAGGATGCTCCGACTGGCTAATAATCTAATCGATGTTAACAATATAAATGCCGGGTATCTAAAGGTCAAGCTGCACAACCTGGATATTGTAAGTCTTGTCAGGGGTCTGACCCAGTCCGCTGCCGAATATGCAAAGGCTAAGGGAGTGACGGTAGACTTTAATACCGATATCAAAGAACAAATCATGGCCTGTGATCCGTATATAATAGAGAGGGTGGTTTTAAACCTGTTGTCCAATGGCGTAAAGTTTACCCAAAAGGGGGGCAGGGTTACTGTCAGTCTTAGCCGCATCGGCGATGAACTGGTAATCTCCGTTAAGGACACCGGTATTGGAATTGCCCAGGATAAGCTGGACATCATCTTTCGGCAGTTTTACCAGATAGACAGCAGCCTGACCAGACCCTTTGAAGGCAGCGGTATTGGACTGTATTTGGTAAAAGCCATGGTTACTTTACATAAAGGTACCATCGATATTAAAAGCCAGGTGGGACAGGGTAGTGAATTTACAATGCATTTTTCCATTGAACTGATGGATGAAGATAGACAGCATAATGAAGCATCCGATAGAATACAAAGGTTTGATTCCCAAAGGATAATTATTGAGCTATCCGATATATATTGAGCCAGAAGGCCACAAAGCCTGCTGCAGCCAGATATGGGGAAAAGAAAATGTATTATTGCAATCGATATATAATAATGATATAATCTAAGACTAGGATATCCTTGCTCTGCTATTAAAGCAGGGCCGTATAGACCAAAAGGAGGTGAAATACATTGAACAAATACGAAACCATTTTTATTATAAATCCTGAATTGGACGAAGAAGCTACCAAGGCAGTAGTCGAAAAATTTCAAAACCTTATTACCGATTTGGGCGGGCAGGTAGACAATACCGATGAATGGGGTAAAAGAAAGCTGGCCTACCTGGTTAAAGACTTTAAGGAGGGTTATTATGTGCTGATGAATTTTACAGCAGCACCCACAGTACCCCAGGAATTGGAAAGGGTATATAAAATAACCGATGACATCATCAGGTATTTAATCGTTAGGCAAGATAATTAAATGTTTAAAGGCTGGTGTTATTCATGTTAAACAAAGTAATACTGATAGGGCGTTTAACCAAGGACCCTGAATTAAGATACTTAACCTCTGGGACCAGTGTGGCTACCTTTACCCTGGCGGTGGACAGGAATTTTACCAATCAGCAGGGTGAAAGGGAGGCCGACTTCTTGCCGATAGTAGCCTGGAGGAAACTGGGTGAGACCTGTGCCAATTACCTTACCAAGGGCAGGATGGTTGCTGTATGCGGAAGAATACAAACCCGAAGCTATGAAGGCCAGGACGGTCAACGACGCTATATTACCGAAATAGTAGCCGATGAGGTTAGGTTTTTAGATAGGGGAAACACCAGCGGCAGCCTGGCAAAGGAGCCTGTACCTGATAAGGATACCCAAACCTATGATCAAAGGGAAGACGACTTCTTTAGCGAGGCGGTAGAGGATGATGAACTTCCATTTTAAGGAAAAGGAGGCAAGAATACATGGCGGAGGCAAAAAAACGTCAAGGCGGCCGAAGGATGAAAAAACGTGTCTGTAATTTTTGTGTAGACAAAGTTGAAAATATAGATTACAAAGATGTAAGCAGACTTCGAAGGTATATTACCGAAAGAGGGAAGATATTACCCAAAAGGATTTCCGGTAATTGTGCCAAGCATCAAAGGCAGTTGACAATTGCTATTAAACGAGCAAGGAACATAGCCCTATTACCTTATACCGAAGAGTAATAGGGATAAAAAGCAGCCTAAGGGGCTGTTTTTTTATAGAGGACACATCTTTTTAAATTAAGGGGTGAGAGTATGGGTACATTGGCTTTTTTAGGGCCGTCGGGTACATTTACCCAACGGGCTGCATATTTATATATGGAGGAATTCAAGGGCAAGGACTGGAGGGGGATGGAATACCCCTCCATACCGGAGCTGATAACGGCTGTGGACAGAGGCGAAGCGGATCATGGTGTGGTGCCCATTGAAAACTCACAGGAGGGTTCGGTAAATGTAACCCTTGATATGCTCACCCACCAAGTGGATTTATACATACAATATGAAATCGTACTGCCCATTATCCATAACCTTTTGGCTAATCAGGGTACCGCCATGGAGAATATAACCAAAATACTGTCCCACCCCCAGGCCGTAGCCCAGTGCAGGTACTTCCTTGAAAATAACCTTAAAGGAGTAGAGGTTTATTATACCTTAAGCACTGCAGAAGCCGCCAAAAGGGTAGTAGGGTCATTGGATAGTGCTGCCATATCTACGCTGGAGGCGGCACAAGCCTTTGGCTTGGAGGTGTTGAAAGAAAAGATCCAGGATAACGGTTACAATAGTACCCGGTTTGTAGTGATAGGTAAAGAAATACAACCGCCCACCGGCAGGGACAAGTCATCTATTGTATTGACGGTGGATCACCGACCCGGAAGCTTGTACAAAATTCTGGAAGTGTTTGCACGCTTTAATATTAACCTTACTAAGATAGAATCAAGGCCGGCTAAAACAATGCTGGGACAATATCTGTTCTATATAGATTTCGAGGGACACAGCCAGCAGGATATAATTTCGCATATATTGGAAATAATATCTATTAATGCTAAGTTTTATAAATACCTGGGCAGCTACCCCTATATTAGCTATGGTGATTGGGGTGCCAATGGATCCGGGGTTTAACATTTATTATTAAAAAGCAGGAAAAATAGTAATTTAAGAGAATATATAAAATATATTATATGGATGGGGTTTGTAAAGCTATGCAAAAGGCACATGATATAGATATTGCCAAAAATATCAGAATAATAGAATGGTTAAAGAGTGAGCTGCTGGTCGAGGCAGCCAATTTGTTCAAAGTATTAGCCAAAGGGGGCAAGGTAAGCCAGTCTACTATTTCGGATATTCTGGCCAGCATAATAACGGTGTGCTATTTATTGGGAAAGCGGCTGGGAATAAATTATGTTATAATAGACGAGAAAATACGGGATAAAATCCGATTGGGTATTTTGGAAGAACATGAAGTAGAAAAAACCTATGGTGATTTAAAAACGTTAAAAAATCATTTGGATACTAACAGAAGCTGAAATTTGAGGTGGTATTTTTGAACAAAAGACAGAGCCTGGGGTCGGCAGTTGAATGTGTTTTGTTGGGTGTGGTGAGTTCGGCTATAGCCATTTTATTATTCTTTATTCCGCTATTGAACTTTGTTATTTTTTTGTGGCCAATACCTATTATTGTATTATCTTTGCGCAGGGGGATCAAATACGGGATATTGGCTGTTATTATTTCATCCCTTATTTGTGGGTTATTTATACATCCGATGTTTGGCCTGGGCATTTTATTGATATTCGGCTCAACGGCCTTTACAATAAGCTGGGCCATGAAAAGGGAGGTATCCCCGTTAAATGCTACGGTGTTTGGTGCCATAGCGATGATTATATCGATAATGATTGCTATGAAGCTTGTTGAATTTAGTGTTGGCCATGATTTGTTTGTATATTACGGACAAATGATAAAGGATGTGCTGGTCGAGCAGCAAAACGATGGATTGTTGCAAAACCTTACGGCCATGTACAGACAAATGGGTATAACAACCGAAGGCGTTACCATGAAGGATCTTTACAGCACTATAGATGGTATGGTGGAAACGATCAAAACCGCCTTCCCATCCATATTAACGATATTTTCCCTGATATGCAGTTTTATAAACTATTCGGTGGCCAGCTGGTTGCTAAAGAGGAGGGGCCAGGATGTACGACTTTTTCCGTCCTTTGGTCTTTGGAAACTGCCCAGGGGTGCCGGCAGGGGATTTATAGCAATACTGATAATAGCTTATATAGGCAATGCCGTTGGTATAAATAATTTTGACATAGTACTGTTGACTATAACTAATATATGGGTGTTTGTATTTGGCATACAGGGTTTGTCGGTGGCTGAGTTTTTCCTTAAAAAGGCTAATATAAATAAGGCCCTTCGCATTGTTATACTATTGCTGGTGTTTATCCTGGCAAGCCAAGTGGCTGCCTTTATAGGATTTATAGACCAGCTGCTTAATGTAAGAAGATTATATGACGATAAAAATATCACCATTTAAATAGTGTCTATAGAAATTAAAGGCTGAAGGATAGGGATAGGAGGACATCCCATGAAAAACAGAATATCAAAAAGGCTATTTATACCTGAGATAAAACTTCATCTTTTGATAATCCTTATTCTTTCAATGGTAATCCTGCATTATAATCTGGTAATAGGAATGGCTTCACTGGCCGTTTTGGCTGGTTTAACCCTGTATAACCTTAGGATCGCCCGTAGCCGAAGAAGGGAATGGACGGAGTATATTGAGGATATATCGGAAAATGTGGACTGGGCAACCAAAAATGCGGTGCTAACCATCCCAATGCCCCTGGTGGTTACCGATAGGGAGGGTATCATCGTCTGGTATAATCCGAGGTTTTTAGAGTTGTTCGATGACGAGGATATGCTGGAAAAACCAATGAAGGAATTCGTACCTCAAGTCGATATTGAAAGATTGATGTCCGATAAGGATGGGGACAATATACTTACCATACCGTTAAAGGATAAGCAGTATGAAGTGGTGTGCCAGCCCATGGAGATAGACAAGGGCAAGGGCGAGGTAAAAAAGCTGGCAATGTTTTATTGGCGGGATATAACAGGGTACCATGAATTAAAATTGAAATACGCCATGGAACGACCGGTGGTATGCCTCATACAAATAGATAATTATGATGAAGTAATGGCTAATACCGATGACACCGACAGGCCGTCGGTTATTGCAGAAACCGATAAAAGGATAGGACAGCTAGCCGGGCAGGTGGAGAGTAGTTGGGTCAAATATGATAAAGATAAGTATATATTGTTTTTTGAATCCAAATTTTTAAAGGAGATAGAGGAAAGAAAATTTGATATACTGGATAGTATAAGGGAGATTCACCAGGGCAACAGGATAAATGTTACCCTAAGCATAGGGGTGGGTACCGGTGCCGTCAGTCTGGCTCAGGCTTCTGAATTCGCCGTTTCTGCCATAGACCTAGCCTTGGGCAGGGGAGGAGACCAGGCTGTGGTGAAAAACGGTGAGAAGCTGTTGTTCTATGGTGGTAAGGCCAAGGCAGTTGAGAAGCGTACCAAGGTGAAGTCAAGGGTAATTGCCCATGCCCTGCGGGAGCTTATTGAACACTCCCACAAAGTGCTGATAATGGGCCATGATATGCCGGATCTCGACAGCTTAGGTTCTGCCTTGGGTATATACAGGGGAGCGGTAAGCCTGGGCAGGGAAGCCTTTATAATACTGGAGGAATCAAATGCCGCCATCGATAATCTGGTAAACAGGGTTATGGAGGATGAACAGTACGATAACCCCTTTATCTCACCCCAGCAGGCCATGGAGGCCGTTGACGGATATACCCTGCTGGTGGTGGTGGATACCCACCGGCCCAGTTTCACCCAGTACCCCAGGTTACTTAACGTAGTGGAAAGGATTGTGGTATTTGACCATCACAGGCGTAGTACTGAAACCATAGAGCAGGCCACCCTGTCATATTTGGAACCCTACGCATCATCGACCAGTGAGCTGGTGACCGAGGTTTTACAGTATATAACCGACAGGGTACAACTAAGGCCCATAGAGGCCGAGGGTTTGTTGGCCGGTATAACGGTGGACACCAAGAACTTTTCCTTTAAAACGGGGGTAAGGACCTTTGAAGCTGCTTCCTATCTTAGAAGGGCCGGGGCCGACCCTACCGTGGTAATGCAGTTGTTCCAAGATGACCTGCAGACGTTCGTTACCAGGGCGGAACTGGTCAAACAGGCAAGATTAATAGGAGATGACATTGCAATTACGGTCTGCAGGGAGGAACCCAAAAACGCTTCTCTGGTAGTGGCACAGACGGCCGATTCCCTTCTAAAGATAAGGGGTATCAGTGCTTCCTTTGTTTTAAGCCCCCTGGGCAACGGTGTTATTATCAGTGGAAGGTCCTTGGGCAAGATAAACGTCCAAGTGATATTGGAAAAATTGGGCGGGGGCGGCCATCTGACGGTGGCCGGAGCACAGCTTTCGGATATTACACTGGAGGACGCCGAAGACAAGGTCAGGCAGGCCATTAAAGAGTATGTTGAAGAGGAGGAACCGAAATGAAAGTTATACTGCAGCAGGATGTTAAAGGCCAGGGCAGGAAAGGCGATATAGTAAATGTAAGCGATGGTTATGCCAGAAATTTTTTATTACCTAAGGGACAAGCCATAGAGGCTAATAAAAAGAACCTAGCCCGGTTAAAAGAGCAGAAAGCCGTGGAACAAAAAAGGAAACAGCAGGAACAAGAGGAGTTTTCAGAGTTGGCCAAAAGGCTGTCAGGCATGGTTGTAACTATAAATGCCAAGGCGGGTGATCAGGACAAGCTATTTGGTTCGGTTACCAGCAAGGAAATCGCTGAACAATTAAAGGGACAGTTTAATATAGATATCGATAAAAAGAAAATAAATCTGCCGGAACCAATAAAACATTTGGGTACTTTTACTGTGGAGGTAAAGTTATATCCAGGGATAAGTGCTCAATTACAGGTAAATGTTACGCAGCAGTAGGAAGGGGAATTTCAATTGACATCAGTAGCAGGCAAGGGCAGGGAAGAATGGAGTTACTTCCCTGCCCTGGAGGGGAAAACCATGGAGCAAAAACAGTATGAAAGGCAGATCAATGCCTTGTTTCTACTGCTAAAGGATATCCTAGGCCAGGAGGTTTTTGAAAAAAGGGTAAAGTCCATGGAACTCACCGACATGATAAAGTCCAATAAGTTTCAACACAGGATAAGCGCACTCCAAAGGCTGGTGTTGGGGGATGAACATAACGGACAACAGTATTGGAATGTAGAACAAAGGATAGAGGCCATAGAGGGTCAAATAGCCGATATGATGGCTAGACGCGTTGTTGAGCAGAGAATCCAGGAAAAGATTGCCCAGGCTATGGAACAAAAACAAAGGCAGTACATGGACGAGATGAAGCTGCAGATACTTAAGAAAACATCCGGGCCGGAAAATGCCAATACCTTGAAGAAATATGCATTATTGGAGAAACTGGAGGTCCAGGGCCTATCCCGCTTGAAGGTGCAGATGATAAGGCCGTCACGGCTGGAGGATATTGTAGGCCAGTCCAGGGCGGTCAAGGCCCTGCTGTCCAAGATCGCCAACCCCTTTCCCCAACATGTTTTAATCTACGGGCCGCCCGGGGTGGGTAAGACAACCACCGCCCGGTTGGTGTTGGAAGTAGCCAAGAAAATGAAATATACCCCTTTTTCACCAAAGGGTAAGTTTGTGGAGGTGGATGGTACCACCCTAAGATGGGATCCAAGGGAGATAACAAACCCGTTATTAGGGTCGGTCCATGATCCTATATATCAGGGTACAAAACGGGAGTTGGCGGAAACCGGGATACCGGAGCCTAAGACAGGCCTGGTTACCGAAGCCCATGGCGGGGTATTGTTTATAGACGAAATAGGGGAACTGGATACTTTCCTTCAAAACAAGCTCCTTAAGGTATTGGAGGACAAAAGGATTTATTTCGATTCTTCCTATTATGACCCCGACGACGATTCCACACCTAAATACGTTAAGAAACTCTTCGACGAGGGGGCACCGGCGGATTTTATATTAATAGGTGCCACCACAAAACATCCATGGGAGATAAATCCTGCCTTAAGGTCAAGGTGTGCTGAGGTGTTCTTCGAACCCTTGACCCCTGAACATATCCAGGATATTGTAACAAAGGTGGCCCATAGGACGGGGATAAAGATAGACCGGGGGGTGCCCGGGCTTATAAGTCGGTATACCATTGAAGGCAGGAAGGCAGTCAGTATTTTAACCGATGCCTACGGTTTGGCCCTTTATAACCATGGGGACAGCCCAGACCTACAGCAGGTTATGGTGAAGGAGGACGATGTATACCAGGTGGTGCAGGTGTCCAGGCTGGTGCCCAATAACTCCGGTGACTTGGATTTTTCACCCCAGGTGGGCAAGGTATACGGCCTCGGGGTGAATGGGTACGTTGGCTCGGTAATAGAATTTGAATCCATAGCCTTTCCCGTTGACGGCAGAGGTAGCCTGAAATTCAACGATACCGCAGGTTCAATGGCCAAGGACTCGGTTGTGAATGCATCGGTGGTCATACGAAAGTTGACTGGCAAGGACCTGTCCAAGTATGATATCCACATAAACGCCGTAGGCGGGGGCAAGATAGACGGACCTTCGGCCGGCGCGGCCATGGTAATGCTTATACTAAGTGCCATAGAGCAAAGATCTCTAAGGCAGGACATTGCAATAACAGGCGAGATTTCGCTGCAGGGCAGGGTAAAGGAAGTGGGCGGCATCCATGAAAAGATATATGGTGCCATTCAGGCGGGCATGAAGGGTGTTATACTGCCCAAGGCCAATCTAAAGGATGTACCCGAAGCCCTAAGGACCATCGATATCATCGGCGTGGAAGACATCAGCCAGGTTTTGGATATAATGTTTAATGTTAATAATCGGTAGGGACACGGTAGTAGATGTAAAGTAGGGCGCGGTTGTAGATGTAAAAGGTGCCTGGCAAAAGCCGTATAACGGATTAATTTTTGTTAATAAAAGGCGGGTTTGAGTGATGGATGCGGTTATGGGAAATATGCCTCCATATAGTATGGAAGCCGAACAATCGGTCTTAGGTTGTATGCTTCTTAGTAAGGAGGCGGTGTCACGGGCTTCTGAGGTTTTAAAGGCCGAAGACTTTTATTCCGAGGGGCACAAGGAAATATTTGATGCCATGCTGGATATATATGAAAAGGGTGAGCCGGTTGATCTGGTTACCCTGACTGAGCGGTTGAGGGTAAGAAATTCCATCGATGCCGTTGGGGGCATAACATATATAACCAACCTTTCCACCTTTGTACCCACGGCGGCCAATATAGAATACTATATAAAAATTGTAGAAGAAAAATCAATTCTAAGAAGGCTTATTAAGCTTAACACCGAACTGATTGAATACGGCTATGGTGGCGGGCTGGAGCTGGACCAACTATTGGACATGGCTGAAAAGGGTATATTCGATATCAGCCAAAGGCATTCGGTAAGAGGGTTTATGCCCATCAAGGATATCCTGCTGGACAATTTCAATAGGATAGAGGAACTTTATAAGAACAAAAGCAAGATTACCGGCATACCCACTGGTTTTTCTGATATTGACTATAAAACTTCGGGGTTTCAGCCTTCCGATTTGATATTGATTGCCGCCCGGCCCAGTATGGGGAAAACCGCCTTTGCGCTAAACATTGCCCAATACGCGGCACTACACGCCCAAAAATCGGTGGCCATATTCAGCCTGGAGATGTCCAAAGAGCAGCTGGTTAACAGGATGCTGTGTTCCGAGGCGAATATAGACAGCCATAGGATGCGTACCGGCAATCTGGACGAGAATGACTGGCCTCGGCTGGCCATGGCGGTGGGCCCGCTGGCCAAGGCGCCCATATATATTGACGATACACCTGGCATATCGGTACTGGAAATGCGGTCCAAGGCCAGGCGCTTGAAACTGGAACGGGGCCTGGATATTATTATAATAGACTATTTACAGCTTATGCAGGGCCGGGGCAGGGCCGAAAGCCGCCAGCAGGAAATATCGGAGATATCCCGGTCGTTAAAGGCTCTAGCCAGGGAACTGGATGTACCGGTAATTGCCCTGTCACAGTTGAGCAGGGCACCGGAGACCCGTAACGATCACCGGCCTATACTCAGCGACTTGAGGGAATCCGGTGCAATAGAGCAGGATGCTGATTTGGTTATGTTTTTATACAGGGATGAATATTATAATCCTGATACTGATAAAAAAAGCATAGCAGAGATCATTATAGCAAAACAGCGTAACGGTCCTACCGGTACGGTGGAGCTGGTATGGCTGAACCAGTTTACCAAGTTTGCCAGTCTTGAAAAGCATAGAATGGAACACCAGTAAAACAAAGGAAGCGGCGCCTATAGCGACCGCTTCTTTCTAATATCTTCTCCATAAAACTTCAATATATTATAATTCCCAATTATCCTGGACATTATTCTCTCCGAATAATGCTTGGCCAGTTCCCCCAGGGTAAGGTTGGTGGAGATTATGGTCTTTTTACCTTCTATCAGCCGGGTATTTAAAATATTAAAAAGCTCTGAACTAATAAAGGAGTTATTTACTTCGGTACCCAGGTCGTCGATTATCAGCAAGTCCGCCTTTACCAGGTCCTCTAGTTGGTTTTTGTCGTATTCGGCCTTATTGGAGCTGAATTTGTACTCCCTTAGTATGTCGAAGAGCCTGAAAGCTGTTTGGTATACCACCGTCTTTCCCTTTATCATAAGTTCCCGGGCTATACAATTACATAAAAAGGTTTTGCCCAGGCCGGTACTGCCATAGAACAAAAGATTTGTGTCTGAGGTGTCAAAGGTATTTACGAAATTCAGGCAGGCGGTATATATGATCTCCATATTCCGCCTGGGTGACAATTTTTCCTTATTGAAGGCGGTATCGGAGTAATAATCTATGTTGAAGGTACTAAAATTTTCTTTGGATAATCGCCTGCCCAGGTTGGATTGGGCATATGTATAATCCATCAGCCTCTGTTTTAGGCAGTGGCACCTGTTGCCCTTTATATACCCGGAATCCTTGCAGTCCGGGCAGTTGTAAATGGGTTCCAAATAATCCACCGGATAGCCGTTTACAGCCAAAATTTCGCCTTTTTCCTGCTGTAGGCTACGTATTTCGTCCTTTACCCTGTCCAACTGGACATCGGCATCCTTGGCATGTTTAAGGATAATATGGCTGAGCCTAATACCCAGTGTACTTATACTGTTGTCGATTTCACGGATCCTAGGCAGTTTATTATAGATTTCTTCCTTCCTTTGCCGGGCCAATTGGGCGTTCTTATCCCGCACTTGCTGGTATTCATGCAAAACTTTGGTAATCAAGTTGACAGCCATTACATACCACCGAATTCCTTAATGTTTTTTTCCAGTATCTTTTGTTCCAGGTCGTTGAAATCATAGTTCCTTTGGGGGAAATTGTGGAATTTATTCTTAGTACCACCAGGTTGCTTGTGCAGTTTGTTGGTCTTGTACCCATCTCTGAATTTTGCTATGGCCTTGTCACAGTCGGCCAGTGTTTTGACCCCCTCCCTTTTCCAATACTCCAGTATGGTGTCCATATATGGAAAACTTGGTTCCGGTATGTTTATGGTCATTTCACAGGCCTTTAATACCACCTCCATTGGCAGAGACCAAGTCTGCAGCCATTTATCCATATATTCTTTTTCATATTTGGAAGGGTTCCGGTAAAAACCCAGTGAGTTCATTATTTCCTTGTAATGACCCTTACTGTCCTCAAATTCTTTTATATGCTGTTCTATCTTATCCACTGTATTGATGCCCTTATCCGACCATTCCACCGCCACCTTTTCAATATACCTGATATCACGCTTGCCTATCTGGACACAGTATTCAAGGAGCATAATGATGGCTTCTATAGGCAGGCGCAGCCAATCATAGAAGCTGAATATGGTATTGGTGTCATTATAGCTTAAGGGCCGGGCCAGCTTCTCCTCGGCTATGCGAAAGAGCAGCTTTATTTCTTCGCTATTTTTTATGTAAAGGCTGATTTCCTCCGGTGAATAAACCGGCTTTTTATTTCTTTTTTTGGGTAGGGCAATGTTTTGATTCTTTTCACCCATTTTGCTGGGGCATTGAAACTGTATGCTGTAAACATTACCTGCTTGGGACGGCTTGGTTAGGGTTATTACCCCTACTTTGTCCCAGTATTTCCATGCCTTTAGCACATCGGACTCCAGCATGTCAAGATGCCGGGCAATAACCTCGCTGGATAGATCGCTTTTACCCTGGTAGCATTGGCATAGGGCATATAGATATACCTTTATGAATTCACCGTTGGCACCGGTCATAAAATCGTTTATAAAGCTGTTGTCTACCGGCGTTATACCGCTGACACCGGTGGGCAGGCTTAAGGATAATAGTGCCATGGGAAACTTCCTTTCATAAAAAAATAATAAAAATAATCTTTTCCACGTTTATATCATATACCAAAACCACCACATTCTTCAATGATGCTCTGGTCCAAAAAAAGGTCCGTAGGCAGGATTACCTGCAAAGGGATAATTTATCCGATGACTGACAGCGCTAATAAGGTATGAGCCACATCTGGCCTTTGGTCTTTGTTGGGCGATGTGAGACATTGCCCATTAAAGGGGGCGGCATGAAAAGACTATATTTCCGGCCACCATGGTTAGCACCGGGTCAAGGTTGCTGTTTAAGAGTATGATATCGGCTCTTTTGCCCACCGAAATGCTCCCGGTTATGTTATCGATACCCAGCGCCACGGCCGGGGTTAGGGAGGCCATCTTCAGGGCTTGCCCAGGGGGCAGGCCGGTAAACTTTACTACGTTCTTGACGGCCTGAATGAGGGTGAGGGTGCTGCCGGCAAGGTTACCCTCTTTTAGCCGGGCTATCCCATCTTTGACGTATACCCTTTGGCCGCCCAATTGGTATTGGCCGTCCGACAAACCGGTGGCCATCATAGCATCGGTCACCAGTATTGTTTTATCCGTGCCCTTGAGCCTTATTACCATATCCACCATGGCGGGGTGGCTATGGACTCCGTCGGCAATCAGTTCCACATAAAAGGGCCCGGTCATGGCAGCGCCCGCCACAGAAGGGTCCCGGTGGTGCAGCGGCTTCATACCGTTGAAGATATGGGTGATGGAAAGGATGCCCTGTTTGGCAGCTGACATAGTCATATTATAATCAGCCCCGGTATGCCCCAGGGAAAGGCGAAAGCCCTTACCCAAGGCATGTTCCATGACCATAGCCCCACCTTCAATCTCCGGTGCCATGGTCATGGAGATATGGTGCATGCCTATAATATCCGCCATGGCATCTACCTCGTCGGTTGTCGGTGGCCTGATATATGCCCTGTTGTGGGCACCCCTGTATAATTCATTGATGAAGGGACCTTCTATATGTACACCTGCTATTAAGGAGCCCCTGCCGGGCCTGTCGATAAAGGATGCCACGGCCTTTAAAGCCCTTTGTATCCTTATTGGTGTGTCGGTCATGGTGGTGGGCAGCAGGGTGGTCACTCCCTTAGAAGCCGTAAAGGCGGTTATGGTTTCAAGGGAAGCGTGGGTAGCGTCCATGGTATCACAGCCCATACAGCCGTGGATGTGGATATCGATAAGGCCGGGTGCGGCTAAATAATTCTCAAACCGTAAAACTCGTTTATTATCCTCCGGTATATTGCTTTGGATGTCTTGTATATAACCGTCCTTTACCAGGATATCGCCCTGCTTAATGGTGAAGTTTTGGTCTATATATGTAATATTTTTAAATAGTAGTATATTTCTCCACTCCCGTCCATGTTATTATATTACAGGTCTTTAAACAACTTTATAATTATCGCAACCGGCCTTTGGGCTTATTATCAGTGTTATTATATAATAGGTTCTTAAACAACCCGGTGGTTAGGGTATCCCCCAATAATTTATAAGATATTGTACCCTTAAAAAGTTCGGTCAAATACCCAAACTTTTATAAGTAGACGTATGAAGAGCAACCGGATAATAACAATATTTTACCATAATTATCAATATTTATCGAGATCTATACAGTTTATGAATATATAAAGTTTATCAATATATTGGGAGCTTTAAGAAATTCTATCGTGTTTTTTCTTCGTTAATTTTCGCAAGTAATATAGGATACTTATTACGATCTTTGGCAAAAAATACCGACGATTTTTGACAGTTTATTCAATAAAAAAATCTTCCAATACCCGGCAATGTGGTGTAAAATAATGGTTAGAAGGGGGTTGTATAGATGCTTGAGCAACTTAAGGAAGAAGTATTGGAGGCCAATCTTGAGCTGCCCAAACAACGGTTGGTGACTTATACGTGGGGTAATGTAAGCGGTATAGACAGGCAATCAGGTTTGGTGGTTATAAAGCCCAGCGGCGTTCCCTACGAGCGCTTGAAGGTAGAGCATCTAGTGGTGATAGATCTTGATGGAAATAAAGTGGAGGGTGACTTAAATCCCTCTTCGGACACGCCCACCCACCTGGTGCTATATAAAGAATTTCCGAGAATAGGGGGTATAGTCCATACCCATTCAACCTGGGCTACCAGCTGGGCCCAGGCGGGGTTGGCCATCCCGGCCTTTGGCACCACCCATGCGGACTATTTTTACGGTGATATACCCTGTACCCGTAAATTAAAGCCGGATGAGATAAAGGAGGCGTATGAAAAGCATACCGGTGATGTGATAGTAGAAACCTTTGATGGTAAGAATCCTCTTCATAACCCGGGGGTGCTGGTCAAAAACCATGGCCCCTTCAGTTGGGGGAAAAACCCCCAGGAGGCTGTTCATAATGCGGTGGTTATGGAAGAAGTGGCCAAGATGGCCTTTAATACCATGGTATTAAACAACCGGGTTACTTCCATTGACCAAGTACTATTGGACAAACACTTTTTGAGAAAACATGGGCCTGGGGCATACTATGGACAAAAGTAGCATATACTTTTTTAGCGTTTTACCATCCAATACACTAAAAAACAAGGAGGATAAATTATGCAAATTATTATTAAGAATACCTATGATGATGTTAGCAGGGTGGCGGCTGATATGGTGGAAGAACAGATCGTGAAAAAGCCCGAAACAGTATTGAACCTGGCAACAGGCAGCACTCCCCTGGGGTTATACAGTCAGCTGGTGGCCAGGCACCGGGAAAAGGGGCTGGATTTTTCCAGGGTAACCACCTTTAACCTGGATGAATACCTAGGTCTAACGCCGGACCATAATCAAAGCTACAGGTATTTTATGGAGGAAAACCTCTTTAAGGGTGTAAATATTAACCCCTTAAATATAAATTTCCTGCGGGGTGATTGCTCGGATATAGAAGCCCACTGCCGGGAGTATGAGAAGAAGATATTAAAGTCCGGAGGATTAGACCTTGAAATTTTGGGTATAGGCCATAACGGCCATATAGGGTTTAACGAGCCGGGGACGCCCTTTGATAGGAAAACCAGTTGTGTAGACTTAACGGACAGTACCATTAAAGCAAATGCACGATTCTTCGAGAATATGGACGAGGTACCCCGCAAGGCTTTATCCATGGGTATCAAGACCATTATGAGGGCAAAAAAAATAATAATGATAGTAACAGGAAAGGCTAAGGCGGATATTATACAAAAAGCTATTTTCGGCAGGGTAACTACCGATGTTCCGGCTTCTATACTACAGCTTCATCCCGATGTATCGGTACTACTGGACAAGGAAGCAGCTTCTCTTATTGATCCCGAAAAATTGGATTCGGTCTAAACAGACAATTTTGGCAACATAGATTATAATGAAATACTTATTAAGATCAACAACAAAAATTACCTTGATAAAAAATTTTTAAGAGTGTATCATAAGAACAAATGAAATTTTGAGGAGGCAAAGAAATGGCAAAGGTGACTAAGGATATGACAATATCCCAGGTATTAATGATGGATAGAGGTACTGCTCCGATTTTTATGAACCACGGCATGCATTGTCTTGGATGCCCTTCGGCTAGCGGTGAAAGCATAGAAGATGCTTGTGCCGTTCATGGAATAGACGTTGATACTCTTGTAAAGGATTTGAACGAGTATTTGGAAAAGAATCAATAATGGGATATGATGACATAAAAGCAGCTTTCTAAGCTGCTTTTATGTTGAGTTGCAAATTTTTTCCGAATATTAAACGGAAAAACCGCAAAAATATTCGGGTTTTTATTGACTATTCTATGGCATGGTGCTAATATATAATAGGAAATTTGAGTATTTTCCCACAATTTGAAAGGATTGGGGATGCTTATGAATAAAGATAAATATGATGTTATAATAATCGGCGGCGGTCCCGCCGGCATATTTACAGCTCTTGAACTGGTAAAACAGCGTAATGACCTGGATATATTACTGATAGAAAAGGGTTTGGACATAGAAAAGAGAAATTGTCCTATTGGCCATGGTGCAGATAAGTGCATCCACTGCCCCTCCTGCTCTATTGTCACTGGATGGGGTGGCGCTGGTGCCTTCAGCGACGGCAAGTTTACTATGACCACCGAATTCGGCGGTATACTGGGTGAGTATATATCCCCAAAAAAACTACTGGATTTGATAGATTATGTGGACAACATATATGTAAGCTTTGGAGCAACTAAAAAGGTCCATGGTACCGATGGGCAAAGGGTGGTAGAACTTCAAAAAAAGGCTGCGGCTGCAGACCTTAAACTGGTGCCGGCCGTAATAAAACATTTGGGTACTGACAAATGTTATGAAATATTGAAAAAGATGCAGCATTATCTCCAGGGGTTAATAGAAATAAAGACCAGTACCTTTGTGGAAGAAATATTGGTTGATGACAACAGGGTAAAGGGTGTTAGGATAGAGGACGGCCAAGAAATCTACGGGGATTACGTAGTGGCTATGCCCGGCCGGGAAGGGGCCGAGTGGTTTTATAACCAGACTGCCAAGCTGGGTCTTAATACCGTAAACAACGCCGTTGATATTGGTGTCAGAGTAGAGGTGCCTGCAGTGGTAATGAAGGACTTAACCGATGTGGTGTATGAGTCCAAGCTGATTTATTACACCAAGTCCTTCGATGATAAGGTAAGGACCTTTTGCATGAACCCCTATGGCCAGGTGGTGGTCGAAAACAATGACGGCCTTAAGACAGTAAACGGCCACAGTTTTTCCGACAAGAAGACCGATAATACAAACTTTGCATTGCTGGTTAGCAAGGAATTTACCCAGCCCTTTAAGTCTCCGATAGCATACGGCAAATATATAGCCACCCTGGCCAATATGCTGGGGGAAGGGGTAATAATTCAGCGGCTGGGGGACCTGTTAAAGGGAAGGAGATCCACCCCTGAGCGGATTAAAAAGTGTTTGACAATGCCCACCCTAAAGGACGCAACACCGGGGGACCTGAGCCTAGTCCTGCCATACAGGCATCTTCAGGATATTATAGAAATGCTGGAGGCTCTGGATAAGGTGGCACCGGGTGTTTATTCAAGGAATACCTTGCTTTACGGTGTGGAAGTTAAGTTTTATTCAGCCAGGGTGGAAGTGGATCAAGGGTTGGAAACAAAGATAACTAATCTATTTGCCGCCGGGGATGGTGCCGGCATTACCAGGGGCCTGGCCCAGGCGTCGGTATCCGGCATAGTTGTGGCAAATGAAATAATAAAGAGGATAGGTTAAAGGTTGACGGCGGTCTTACCGGTATCGCCGTCAACAATGGGGATACGTCACTCCAAAAGGCATCAAACTATTGCCAGAAAATATTAACCAAAAACTTCAAAAATAAAGGCACAATTTATGATTTTCTAACATATGATGGTTTAGGAAAGTATGTGCTTTTATTTTTTTTGGGGTGATTATATGGGAGCGGCGCTTAAGAAATA
>JBMNSO010000018.1:0-21703 GCA_050945235.1 Mahellales bacterium | reverse complement strand
TGGACAGGTGTTGTTTCAGTATCCTGTCTATTTCCTTGCCTTCTTCCATGGTTACGCCATCATTAATAAGCTGGGATACTTTATATACATCCCCCGGGCTGACCTTGGCTATTATCTTCAAAACCTGCATTTTATCCTTAAAGGAAACACTTTTTTTGGCATTTTCCACCTTATCGGGCTCCACTACCTTTTTATTTTTATCTTTATCCTTTTCAGGTGGCGACTCGGTTTGAGGTAGGGTGCTGTTTTGGGAACCGGGCTTTTCAAACCATTTCTGCAATCGGCCGTTAAGACGATCCAGCTCCTGGCGCCAGCTATTATCCTTTTGTGCGTCGGTTGTTTGTTGTGGGGAGTTATTTGATGCATCTTCCTTTAATAACGTCCGGTTACTATCCTCCGGCCGGGTATAATCTGTATATGGCTGTTGCAGGGCTGCGGCCCTGTCCTGATGTCCCTCGCTGTTTTGCACTTGTACCTTATCCCTGTACCCTCCTTCAGAGGACGTTATATTGTCCCCTTGTGCCATATTTATCATCAAGCTGACAGTGATAAAGGTAACGATAACAAGTATTAGGCTTCCTATGGTATCCCTTTTATTATACATTAATAACCTCCTGCTCTTTCTCCCTTTTATAAGCATATATAGAGATTATTATGTATAATAATGGTTGGTTCTATACCTCCCGGCCGTTAATAGTCAGGATACCCGGGTTAATCATCTATAAACAACTGGGTATATATCCTGCCATACCGCCCTCCCTTTACAACGCCTATACCCACTTGGTTGTATTCACTGTCCAGGATATTAGCCCTGTGGCCTTCAGATGCCATTAAGCCCCTATGGGCTTCCAGGGTATCCATATTACCCGCAAGGTTTTCACCGGCCTTGTCAAAGTCAATGCCCAGCTTCTCCAGGAGTTCAAAGGGCGTGCCATAGGTAGGGGAATAGTGATCAAAGTAGTCCTTTTTCACCAAATCTATACTTTTAAGTCTGGCTGCTTCTACCAGCTTTTCATTTAAAGTAAGGGGCTTTAATCCATTTTGGGCCCTTTCATTGTTTAACAGCTCCAGCATGTATGTTTCCTGCTCTTCATCAACAACCGGCTCCCAGGACACGACCTGGACAAAAAGCTGGGTATATAATTTATTAAACCTCGTATCGTCCTTGATTACACCTATACCTACATGGGTAAAATCGGGGTTTAATATAATATCCCTGTTTTCCTCACATTCCATGAAGCTGCCATGGACAAATTGGGCTGTGGTCCCCGATGCCATATTGACACCGCAGGTGATGTACTCCACCCGAAAAGAGGCCATGATTTCCTCAATGGAACTTTCGGTGGATCCGTCCCCGCCGTTTAGTAAATCATCTCTTATATCATCGGCACTAAGCCTTGCCAGTTGGGACAGACCTCCATCCACCTTTAAAGGCTTAAGGCCGTTAATCTCCCTCTCCTTATTAATCAACGCCGCCATTTCTTGCTGCTGATCCTCATAAAACTCATTATCCTGTTCAAGGAGCTTAGTCTCCAGTGACTTTCTGGAAACTGGATCCATAATACCCCCATCTTCCACCTCGGGCTGATACGCATGATCCATTTCAAGGTCATCATCATCGTATGAAAGATGGTCCCTTATTACGTCACCGGATAAATCATCCCCTCGAGGGTTGACCTTTATTTGAAACGGCCGGCCTAAGGCACAACCGGATAACAGTGATGCTAAAACTAAGGATACGACCATGGTCTTTATAATCTTTATCATGCCGGTAACTCCTTCGGATGTTTATTATGATATGACAACCCCCGGGTTATCTCTACTGGTCAACCAGGGCAAATATTATGGTGCCTTCTGCGGCTATACAACCATCCACCGTGGCTGCCGCCCTAGCCCTGCCCACTGGGCCTTTTATCTTTATCATTTCTATCTCCAGCCGCAGGGTATCCCCCGGTACTACCTGCCTCCTAAATCGGAAATTATCGATACCGGTAAACAACGCCAGCTTGCCATCGTTCTCCGGCAGGGAAAGTACGGCCACCGCACCTACCTGGGCAAGGGCCTCCACAATTAATACCCCGGGCATGATGGGCCGATCGGGGAAATGTCCCTGGAAGAACGGCTCATTAACGGTAACATTTTTTATGCCCACTGCCCTTTTGCCGGGTTCCAGTTCATCTACGGCATCTATCAATAAAAATGGATATCGGTGGGGGATAATCTTCTTTATTTCATTTATATTCATATACTACCTCCTGTATTTATAGTCTGATTAATACTATATCCTTTTTATACAATTAGTCAATATTTTTTATGATTACCAATTTTTCATCATACAACCCACCGGTTTCTATACTTTATTCGACTAAAAAAATGAGTGGATGGATTCATCCACTCATTTTTTGATACTCAATTGTTGATACAACTGCTGGGCCAATCCTATACCTCTGCCCTTGACAATCTGGTTTGATATTTCTTCTCTGAATATATCTTCATAGGTTTGCCCCATTATACTGTTTTGTCCATATCGACCGCTTACCGAAAACAAGCCCCAATTGTTCATAAGGGTGTCCAAAAAAAACTTTTCCACCAACCGGCAGGTATCCATAAGTTCCTGGTCCTGTTTTGGGCCTGACTGCTGTGTAAGCAGGGACTCAAAGGTCTTTTCATCAATGGCATTATTCTTATAGGATCTACCCACGCCAGTCAAACCTATTCTCAAGTCATTTCCGATCCGCATTGTCATACCACCTACCGTCTGAGGTTATTGGCAAGGGCCACCATCTCATCGGCTGCCTGCAGTGTCCTGGAATTTAACTGATACACCCTTTGGGCTTCAATGAGCTTGGTCATTTCTTCGAACACCTGGACATTGGACCGTTCTATATAATGCTGCCTAATACCGCCTGTCCCATCTACCGTTGGTTCACCCGAGGCCTCTGTTTGTATATAACTGTTCCTGCCTACAGCCTCCAAGCCATTGGCATTCGGAAACCTCACCAAACCCAATGTGCTTATAAAAATACTGTTTACTCCATCATCATACATAATATTTCCTTCGTTATCCACCCTTATATCCTGTATATCACCATTAATGGCAATGGGCTGTTGCTGGATGTCTAATACATAATACCCGTCGGAGGTAACCAGCCACCTGTTCTGCTGCTGGTCCACAGACACCTTAAAGCTGCCGTCCCGGGTATACCGTATCTCCCCGGCTTCATTGGCTATCATAAAAAACCCGTCACCTTCGATGGCCAGGTCCAGTGGCTGCCCGGTATGCTCCAGATTTCCCGTGGTGAATAACCTGGAAGTTGAGTCCATCATAACACCGCTGCCCACCTGCAAATTAACGGGCACATCAGTCTCGGGTCTATTGACCTGGTGGTACAGCATATCCTTAAACCCGGCCCTGGCTTTCTTATAGCCGTTGGTATTGAGGTTGGCTATGTTATTGGATATAATATCCATATTATTTTGCTGGGCCCTCATTCCCGAACTTGCCGTATATAAAGATCTAATCAAAAGTTTTCACCCTTTCCTTAGAACCTGGCTATCTCATTAACAGCCTTGTCCAAAGTGCTGTCCAACATATTTACCACCCGCTGGTTGGATTCGTATATCCTGGTGGCGGTAATCATATCCACCATTTCTCCAAGGGCGGACACATTGGACCCTTCCAAATACCCCTGCATAACCTCTCCTTGGAACTCAATGGCCGTGGTTTGGTTGGTTGTATCATATAAATTATCCCCGATTTTTCGTAAACTCCCTGGGTTCTGAAAATCTATCAGGTTTAGCCTGTCGATTAATTCACCGTTTTCATATATAAACCCGCCGGAGGTTACGGTAAAACTTTCCGAAGTAAGTTGTATGGGTCCATTCTCGCCCATGAGGTAATTACCTTTGGTATCAACTAAAAAACCGTTTCCATTTATTACGAAGGTACCATCCCGTGTATAACGCAATCCTTCCGGGGTATCTACCACAAAAAAACCTTGCCCCCTGATTGCCAGATCGGTGGTTTTTTCTGTGGCATTAAGCTGCCCTTGGGTAAAGGCTGTGTGTATATTGTCCACATGGGTTATATAGTTCAGAGTGCCTACTGCGTTAATCCGCGCCGAGCCTTTATACCCTTTGCCACCTCTGCTGATTATAGTAACTTCCGGTGAAGTTGTGGAAATCAGTAAATCTTTTTTGAATCCTGTGGTACTGCTATTGGCCAGGTTATTGGATATAACATCCATCCTCTTACTCTGGGTTTCCATGCCACTGGCTGCTATATATAAACCCCTTATCAATCGAAACTCTCCTTCGTAGATAGTATTTCCTTTTAAGGTATATCGGCAATAATTAAAAAAAACTTTAGCTCCAATCTAAAATTGGAACTAAAGTTTTTTCAGTAGTTCTCATAATACATATTCCTTGTACTGCTAAATATCGGCCCGTTATCGGTGTATACATCCATGTTCTCCAATGCCTTGCCCGTGCCTAGCACCACGCAGGATACCGCATCCTCGGCCACCATAACGGGTATGCCCAATCTTTCCCTGAATAGTCTATCCAATCCCTTAAGCAGGGAACCACCGCCTGTCATCATCATACCTCGTTCGCTTATATCGGCGGCCAACTCAGGGGGGGTCTTTTCCAGTACCGAATGCAACGCTTCAATAATAGCCTCTATAGGATCTTCCAGTGCCTCCACCATTTCATCGGAGGTTATTTCCACCGTCTTTGGAAGCCCGGATATTAAATTCCTACCGCATATGGTCATTGATGTCTTATGTTCGCTGTGGAAGGCCGTTCCAACACTTATCTTCAATTCCTCAGCCGTTGTTTCCCCAATTAACATGTTATATTTCTTTCGCATGTATCTAATGATCGCCTCGTCGAACTTATCCCCCGCCACCTTTATGGAATCGCTTATAACCGCACCGCCCAGCGAAATAATGGCTATATCGGTAGTACCGCCTCCTATGTCCACCACCATACAACCATAGGGCAATGATATGTCCAAATCCGCACCTATAGCTGCGGCTATAGGTTCCTCGATTAAATAGGTGACCTTTGCACCCGCTTGATACGTGGCATCCAGTACCGCTCTCTTTTCCACCTCTGTAACACCGCTTGGCACACAAACGATTATCCTGGGCTTAAAAATACTCCTGGCTCCGCATACCTTTTTTATGAAGTAATGCAGCATCCTTGCCGTTATATCATAATCGGAAATGACTCCTTCCCGAAGAGGCCTGATTGCCGTTATACTACTAGGTGTCCTGCCCAGCATCTTTCTGGCATCCTCTCCCACTGCCAGCATCTTACCGGTGCTTCTCTCTATGGCCACTACCGAAGGTTCCTTGAGTACTATGCCCTTCCCTTTGACGTACACCAATACACTGGAGGTACCTAGATCAATTGCTATATCCCGAGTTCCAAACAAATCCCTTTACCCCTTTTCTTTTGAAATTAATTCTATGCCATGTAAACTTTATCCATTATGGTAATATTCTCTATGTTTTTAAAAAATCCTTTTTTTTATATGGGTCATTACATATTTTTTACACCAAATTACAAATTTCTCATCTTATATTTCATTTTCGTTGCCTTACCGCCCCTAATATGACGTTCAGCCTTGTTTTTATCCAGTATTTTTTTTACTTCATTAAAAATAATCGGATTTATCTTTGGAAGTCGCTCAGCTACATCTTTATGAACCGTACTCTTGCTTACTTTAAAAACCTTGGCTGCTTCCCTTACTGTAGCCTTGGTTTCTATAATATACTTCCCGATATCTACGGCTCTTTCTTCAATATAGTCTTTCAATGTGAGTAACCTCCTCTTTTTAAGTCTTTTTTACATTAATATGCAGTATTCATAAGATATAGAAGAGGTCACTATAAAATATCATAAAAAAAGCCTTTAAAGAACATAGTTTGATATGCTTTAAAGGACTTATGGGATACTCAATACTTTATTGATTGGAAAATGATTTGTTTCTCCCCGGAATGGGAAATAAAAACGGCGATAGAAAGTTCTACCGCCTCCCTTTGGGCTTACTTTAAACCGGCAAGATAGGGCGTGGGGTCTATAGGTGTATCATTGTGGATCAGTTCAAAATGCAAGTGAGGAGCGTCAGCAATTTCAAAATTTGCTGTTTTGCCTACCCCGCTTATTATCTGACCCTTTGTAACCTTTTCGTCTTTGCTTACCATATTTTTGGTGGACAGGTTGGCATATTTCGTCTTCATTCCCCCACCGTGGTCGATCATTATATATATGCCCAGCTTACCGTCTTCCCCGACTTCCAGTACCCTTCCATCGGCTGCCGCCTTGACCTGAGCACCCTGCTGTGCCTTAATGTCGATACCGGCATGGGTTGTCCACTGTTCCAGAGTATTACAGTAAACCAGCTTGTCCATGGCAAATTCCTTAATAACCTGACCGGTCACCGGCATTACTAAGGAAGCCGGTTCAAGGTTCAGCTTTTGTTGGGTTTGTACCTCCTCCTGCTGATTAACCCCCCCTTCGGCTGCCATGGCAACTTTGGCAGGCGGCTGGGTATCTTTCTTTTCCTCCGGCTTTTTTTCCTGTTTATCTTTCTGCTGCTCACCCTGCTCCTCGCCGGCCTCATCATCACTGGTTATTACGTCCTGAACCTCAATCTCTATATCCTCCGGCTGCTCATCGGGAAACTCATCGGGTAATTCCTTATCTTCCGATTGCTGGCCCAGGCCCAGCTGTTTAGGCAGATCGCCCAAGTTGCCCCTGGATGCCCAGAAGGTGGTGACACCTATTATACAAATACAAATGAATAAAACTATATAAAAGCCCTGTTTGTCCAAGAATTTCATAACCCTATTTCTGCTAAAGGTTTCCTTCAGCTTGGTCTTAAACTTTTTCGAACTCACCCTAAACACCTCCTGGTATAATTCTGTCCATAAAATAGAAAAAAATACAGATATATCTGTATTTTTTTCTATTTTTTATATCTACTCTATGACCAGGATCAGTATATTTCCTCAATTGGTACAATGTCCACGCCCTGGTAATAATGCTGCAATATTTCTATGTATGAACTGCCCTTCTCCGCCATGCTGTTAGCACCGTACTGGCTCATCCCCACACCATGGCCGTAGCCTATGGTATTTATTACAACTTCGCTGCCTTTCACTTTAATCTTGAAATTGGTGGAATTTAGGTTGAACAGTTCCCTAAACTCGGTTCCTTCCATGGTAATATTCCCGATAGTCAGATCCTTCACCCTCCCGCCCTCGGTAATCTCTCCTAACCGAATACTTTCCTTGAGATTCTTTTTGTCGATATCTATTGAAGGGTACCTCATTTCCAAAATCGATATAAAGTCTGAAACGGTATAGGTTTTTGTATCGGTAAACTTCGGAGCATTTTCCTCACCATCGCTTACAACACTTCTTAAATAGGGCAGTGCCTCATTCCATACATCTTCCGAATTCTCGGTCTTACCGCCGCTGGTTGAATGAAACACCGCTTCAATGGGAGCATTGTCGTATATTAGTATTAAACCTGCGGTTTCCTCCACAGCGGTGGTAATCTTCCTAATATACTTGTAATAGTTGATTTTGCCCCACTTTTCTTCCATGGCTTTTTGATCTATCCAAGCCTGGCAATGATCGGACCGGTCACAGACATCAGCCGATGGATACTCGGAACAGCCTGTCTTACCCAACCGCAGCAGTCTATTGCTCACATAGGTCCTGGCTACCACAGCCTGGGCCTTTAGCGCCTCCAGTTCAAAGGCCGCTGGCATCTCGGCTGCAACTACACCGATAACATACTCTTCCAACGGCAGCCTTTCCATACTGTTTTGTGATGCTATGTAAAGATTAACCTCCATATCCTGATGCCCATTGTCAATGTGTAAATCCTCTATGGGCTTGTTTGACGATACTTCATCCTTAACGGAGATGCTGCAGCTTCTTATGATAATCATGGGGAAAATTATGATTATAATTATCATGACCAACACAATATTTATTAACCATTTCATCGGATCCCCTCCTTTGTTTTTTTATCTATCTATCATAATTATGACGGATATAAAAATATTATTACCTTTTCCCGCGACCTACTCTCTCCTTATTAATGCGCCTAGGCCGGACAGTTTTTTTTCTATCTGCTCATACCCCCTGTCAATGTGGTATACATTGCTTATTACCGTTTCACCCTCTGCCTTTAAGCCCGCCAGTATAAGGGCGGCACCGGCCCTGAGATCGGTGGCCTGGATATGGGTGCCTGTTAGCTTTCTTGTGCCCTCTATCACTGCGCTTCTGCCCTCTATCTTGATGTTTGCACCCATCCTTTTCAATTCCGCCACATGCATAAACCTGTTTTCAAATATGGTTTCAATTATTATGCTGGTACCCTTGGCAATGCTTAACAATGCCATCATCTGGGCCTGCATATCCGTCGGAAAACCGGGATAGGGCAATGTCTTTATATCCACTGCCTTTGCCCGCCTATTGCATACCACCCTTATCCCACCAGGAACTTCCGTAATCTGTACCCCTGCCTCCTTCAGCTTAGCCTCTACCGGTTTTAAGTGGTCAATTATAACGTTTTCCAGTGTAACATCCCCGCCGTTCATTGCGGTGGCTACCATAAAGGTACCGGCTTCTATCCTATCCGGTATCACCGCATGGGTGGTACCCTTTAGCTGAGGCACCCCTTCGATTTTTATAGTATCGGTACCTGCACCTCTAACGTTTCCTCCCATGGAATTTATGAAATTTGCCAAGTCGATTATCTCCGGCTCTTCGGCGGCATTTTCGATAATGGTCAGCCCATCGGCCAGCGCAGCGGACATGATAGCGTTTTCTGTAGCCCCTACACTGGGAAAATCCAAGTATATACGGCTGCCCTTCAAACCCCGGGTGGTAGCCTCTATGTAGCCATAACCCAAGGAAATTTCCGCCCCTAGTGCCCTAAGGGCTTTAAGGTGCAGGTCGATAGGCCGGGTACCAATGGCGCAGCCACCGGGTAGTGATATCTTAACCCTTCCAAGCCTGGCCAGCAACGGACCCATGACTAGAAAGGATGCCCTCATTTTTCTGACTAACTCATAGGGTGCTTGATAACTGGTTATATCCTTAACATCAATAAATAATTTCGAATTCTTTCTCTCAGTCCTCACACCAAAATTATTAAGTACGTCACATATTACGTTAACGTCCTCCAAAGCAGGGATATCGTCTATAACGCTAAGGCCGTCGGATAACAACGATGCCGTAATAATGGGCAAGACAGAGTTCTTGGAACCGCTAATCTTTACCCTGCCGGAAAGTGGGGGACTCTGTCTTACAATGAGCCTTGCCAATGTATATCCTCCTTCAAAACCTGTAAATATATTTATTTCCATAAGTTATTTTATTTTTATTGCTCGTATATTGTTACCCACATAAATACACCAAAAAAGAGGTTTAGTAGGGAATACAAATTACAGGCAACCCCAACCACATATACGTTTTACCCTGCCATTGGTTGTACCTTAAAGCAATGTTAATATTTATCCTGCCACCTTCAACAGGCAGGCAGGTATTAATGGACGGCGTATACCCGGTTATACTTAATAACCCATTGTCCTTTATGCCTTCGATTTTTTCTCCCCCAAGTTTTTCCAGTACCCCATCTACAATGTCAGCCCTGTCCCTATGACTGAGTTCTCCGTCATAGGCGCCGATCACACAGGCCGATGCCTTAGGATCTACCCCAAAATGGCTAAAGCCTGAGTACCCGCCCCGTATCACCTTCTCCAAACCTCTACAGCCCTCATCACCGTAAATATCCACCACTAGGTAGGTCTCTTCCAGCAACCGGTAATTGTGGTCCCGGTATTTAAGACTTTGGCAGACTATATCTACCCTGCAGCCCTCCTCACTATTGCCCTTCACCGCAATCTGCCGGAAACCTTTTTCATTGGTAATCTGGGTATCATAACTATTTTCCAGGCAACCTAAGCCGGTAACAGCTACATCAATAAACTGCCGTAAACCTTCAATGTCTGTAAATTGGTCATTTAACCTGGCCCAAAGGTTTATATTGCAGCCTACGATATCGGCCTGCATATGGTCGACGGTATCCATCAATAGATCCACATCCCGGCTAAAGGATCCATAGCCACAGGTACTATTCTGTACCGCTGCCTGGTTATTGATTCCATGGGTATGTAATAATAGAAATACAATGATTGCAATAAATATTGACATGGCAATTTTTTTCATGGTCTTCCCTCCCTTTCTTAATTATTGACTTTTATAATATTTCTTATACTCACACCCTTACTTGGGAAAGCCCAGTTTTAGTTTGCCATGCCGGGCATACCATAAAAAAACACCAACCATAATAAATGATTGGCGTTAAGTTCATTGTAAGGTATTTTACCCATTTTTTTGTTTTCTTACATTAAAGCGTACAACGGATCACATTAGGCATATAATGCCCCTGTACCCTGACACCATTTCTTTCTAAGTTTTGGTTTTTCAATTTTCCCCGTTGCATTTCTAGGAACTTTATCAAAGATTATTATTCTGGGTCTTTTGTACCTGGGCAAGGCCCTACAAAAATCAGCAACCATCTCCTTTGTAAGGTTCCTTCCGGTTTTAAGCTCTATAACAGCCACCGGGATTTCCCCCAGCCTTCTATCCGGCATTCCTATAACCGCGCTGTCTTTTATGTCATTATGGGTTAAAAGAAAATTTTCTATTTCCACAGGAAATATATTCTCTCCTCCTGAAATGACCACATCCTTTTTCCTGTCAACCAAGTATATAAACCCTTCCGCATCCTTCTTGGCCATATCACCGGTATAAAGCCAGCCGTTTCTTAATACTTCGGCAGTGGCCTGCGGGTTTTTGTAGTAACCCTTCATAACACCCGGCCCCTTCACGATTAGTTCGCCTACGGTATCATCGGGAACGGGGTTGCCAAGACTGTCCACCACCATGGCCTGCCAGCCAAATCCCGGTACGCCTATGGCACCGACTTTATGGATATTTTCAATCCCCAGGTGAACGCAACCGGGACCGGTGGACTCGCTCAGGCCATAGTTGGTATCATACATTTGGCCTGGGAAGTATTCCTTCCACCGTTTTATCATACTGGGCGGCACCGGCTGAGCTCCGATATGCATAAGCCTCCATTGACTTATCTCATAATCATCCAGGTTTATCTCTCCCCTTTCGACCGCATCGAGGATGTCTTGGGCCCAGGGCACCAAAAGCCATACAATCGTTACTTTTTCCTGGGACACCGCCTCCAGGATCCATTTAGGATTAACGCCCTTTAATATAACGGCCTTGGCACCTACAAGCAGGTTGCCAAACCAGTGCATCTTGGCACCTGTATGGTACAAAGGCGGGATGCACAGGAAATTATCATCATGGGTCTGATGATGGTGCTTATGCTCAGTAATGCACGCCGACATGAGATTGTTATGGGTTAAAATGATGGGCTTGGGCATGCCCGTGGTACCTGACGTGAAATACAAGGCCGCATCATCATCATCGGTGATTTGTATATCAGGTGCATCGGACGGATATTTCTCAACCAAATCTGCATAGGTTACATAACCATCAGGACGATTTGAAGCTATATCTTTATTTAATTTGCTACAGTCAAGATAGTTAATGTCAAATCCCTGTTCAACAAAAATGAATTTATCTATATAATCAAGATCATTCCTTATTTGAGCGATCCTATCACAAAATTCGGGACCGTAAATAAAAACTTTGGGTTGTGCAACAGCCGTGCATTTCTTTATTTCTTCCGCAGTAAATCTAAAATTTAACGGCACCGCCAAAGCACCGGTTTTTAGAACCCCAAAGTAACAGGGCAACCATTCAAGGCTGTTCATCAACAAGAGTACAACCCTGTCTCCCTTTTTTACCCCGTATTCAATTAAGGCATTTGCGATTTTATTGGATTGGTTTTCAAACTCCAGCCATGTAATTTCCCTTCGGCTGTCAATCGCGGGCTGACGTTCCACCAAGCTGACCTCGTTGGGATATAGCTGTGCATTTTTAGAAAGCACCTGTGTGATTGGCATGATAATGTCCTCCATTCTACCGTTCTACATTTACATAAAATATTTTAGTTTATCCGGCATCCTTTGTCAAGGCAGGGGCTATTTAAAAAAGGCACTGCCGGGTTTTCGCCGGTAGTGCCTTTTTTAAATCCTTATTTATATTATCCGGCCGGTGGGCCGTATCTTCGGTCTGGTTCCGGCCGGTCAAAGGTTTACGCATCCCGTTCTTCCAGCATGTCCTTGACCTTCATTAATCGGGTGAGATTACCCCTTTCATTTTCGTCCAGTTTCATTTTTATAAACCTTATGGTCTCGGTGAGTTGGGGTATCATGACATATTCCAGGGCATTAACCCGCCTTCGGGTCTTTTCTATTTCCTCGGCCATCAATTGACAGCTTTTTTCCATTTCTGCCAGTTCAATCATCCTAGGTAAAATACCGGACAATGTTTTAATAGCACCATCCAGTTCTCCGGAGGTATTGACAAAGCCATAGGGATATGGCGATGAGCCTTCCTCCTTAGCCTGGGTGAATTCTATCCTTGGAACGTCTACGCTCATAATATTTCTTTTGGAGAGCTTAAGGTCCATCCTTTGGGTGGGATACATGAGTGCTTCTTCCATTACCTCTGATGACATAACCGCCCTTGCCATCATAAAATTACCAAAGGCATCTATCAATTCTCCTTCCACCTGTTCCCTAAGCTCTTTATTTCTTTTAACAAGGTCGATGAACTTTTTCATCAGCTCATCCCGTTTATCCTTTAATAGCTTATGACCCCTGGTAGCCACCACAAGCCTTTTCTTTAGACGGGTGAGCTCCATCCTGGTGGGGTTTACTCTCATAATAGCCATATGCTATGCATCCCCTTTTTTGGGTAAATATTTATCCAAAAATTCATCCCTTATTCGCTTGAGCTCTGCTCTGGGCAGTATGGACAATAACTCCCAGCCAAGGTCTAAGGTTTGTTCAATGGTCCTATCCTCGTCAAAGCCCTGGGACACGTAACGTTTTTCGAATTCGTCGGCAAACTTGGCGTATAGCTTATCCACATCGGTCAACGCGGCTTCGCCCAATATCACAGCCAATTCCTTCGCCTCCTTACCCCTGGCATAGGCAGCGAACAACTGGTTCATGGTATCGGCATGGTCTTCCCTGGTTTTGCCCTCACCAATACCCTTATCCTTTAAACGGGACAGGGAGGGCAGTACGTCTATGGGCGGAAGCACGCCCTTTCTGTGCAGCTCCCGGCCAAGTATAATCTGGCCTTCGGTAATGTACCCCGTAAGGTCAGGGATGGGATGGGTCTTGTCATCCTCGGGCATACTCAAAATAGGTATCTGGGTAATGGAGCCTTTGCTGCCCAGCACCCTGCCGGCCCGTTCGTACATGGTAGCCAGGTCGGTGTACATATACCCGGGATACCCCCTCCTACCGGGCACCTCTCTCCTGGCGGCCGATATCTCCCTTAAGGCCTCGGCATAATTGGTTATATCGGTTAGTATTACCAATACATGCATTTCCTTTTCATAGGCCAGGTACTCGGCAGCCGTGAGGGCCATACGGGGTGTGGCTATTCGTTCTATGGCCGGGTCATCGGCCAGGTTTATGAATAGCACCGACCTGTCCAGGGCACCGGTTCGCCTGAAATCCGATATAAAGAATTCTGCCTCTTCAAAGGTTATACCAATGGCACCAAAGACAACGGCAAACTTGGAATCGGTACCCAGCACCTTGGCCTGCCTGGCTATCTGTGCTGCCAATTGGGCATGGGGCAACCCCGACCCCGAGAAGATGGGCAGCTTTTGTCCCCTAACCAGGGTATTAAGACCGTCTATGGCGGATATCCCTGTTTGGATAAACTCCGACGGATAATCCCTGGCCGCAGGGTTCAAGGGCTCCCCTTCTATATTCATCCTTTTGTCGGGTATTATTTTGGGACCGTTGTCCTTGGGCCTTCCCATACCGTCGAATACCCTGCCCAGCATATCCAAGGACACGCCCAGCTCCAGGCCCCTGCCTAGAAACCGAGCCTTGCTGTTGGAGATATTAAGACCCTGGGACCCTTCGAACAACTGGACCAGGGCCTTGTCGTTGTTAACTTCCAGTACCCTGCCCCTACGGACCTCGCCATCAGCCTGCTCTATTTCCACCAGTTCATCAAATTTTACCCCTTCCACCTGCTCTACCAGCATCAAAGGGCCTGCGACTTCGGTAATGGTATTGTATTCCTTAAGCATATTCTATTCCTCCCTTCGATACAAGGGCGCCTATCTGGTCCCTGAGCTCGGCTTCTATATCGTCAAAAGTGTCTATATCGCTTTCCGGTATATATTTAGCCCTACTGATCCTTTCCCTCACCGGCAGGTTGATAACCTCACTGAGCTCGGCATCAGCCTGTAGCGCCCTTACGCCTTGCCTGTAGAACTCAACTATGAGTTTTAACATCCTATACTGCTTTTTAAGGGATGCATAGGTATCTACATCATGAAAGGCATTCTGATGGAGGTAATCCTCCCTGACCGATTTAGCAGCCTCCAATACAAACCTGTCCTTAAGGGATAAGGCATCAACACCTACCAGCCTTACTATTTCTTCAAGTTCCGATTCCTCCTGCAGCAGTTTCATGGCCTCGGTCCTCAGTTCCTTCCAGTCACTGCCAGCTTCCCTGGCAATCCATTCATCCAGCCTGTCGGTATACAACGAATAGCTAAGCAGCCAGTTTATTGCCGGAAAATGCCGCCTGTAAGCCAGCTGAGCGTCCAGACCCCAAAATACCTTAACTATCCTTAAGGTGGCTTGGGTTACCGGTTCTGAAATATCGCCCCCCGGAGGCGACACCGCTCCGACGGCCGTTAGTGCTCCTTCCCGTCTATCACTACCCAGGCTTATCACCCTACCTGCCCGTTCATAAAACTCGGCAAGCCTGGATGCCAGATACGCCGGGTAACCTTCTTCACCGGGCATCTCCTCCAGCCGGCCGGACATTTCCCTTAAGGCCTCGGCCCACCTGGAAGTGGAATCGGCCATCATGGCCACGCTATAGCCCATATCCCTGAAATACTCCGCTATGGTTATTCCCGTATAAATAGACGCTTCCCGGGCTGCCACCGGCATATCCGAGGTATTGGCTATCAACACCGTACGTTTCATCAAGGGTTCGCCGGTATGGGGGTCCTTGAGTTCCGGGAATTCCCGCAGTACGTCGGTCATCTCATTGCCACGCTCGCCGCATCCCACGTATACAATGATCTCCGCATCGGCCCATTTGGCCAGCTGGTGCTGGACAACGGTCTTACCACTACCGAAGGGCCCGGGTACTGCCGCTGTTCCGCCCTTGGCTACCGGGAAAAAGGTATCGATAACCCTTTGACCGGTTATCATGGGTATATTGGGTGCCAGTTTTTCTGCATAGGGTCTGCCCTTCCTAACCGGCCATTTTTGGAGCATCTGTATATTTATATTACCCTTATCCGTTTCAAGGGTGGCGATATTGTCCGTTATCGTAGCTTCTCCTTCATGTATCCAGCTTATCTTGCCTTCAACACCCGGAGGCACCATTATCCTATGCTCCACAAGGGTAGTCTCCTTAACCACGCCTATAATATCCCCTTGTTTTACATAGTCGCCCACCTTGGCCACCGCCTGGAAGTTCCATTTCTTATCATGATCCAGGGGGGCTACTTCTATACCCTTGGCGATCCTGGGCCCTACCTTCTCCCTTATAACTTCCAGTGGCCTTTGGATACCGTCAAATATGGATTCTATAAGCCCAGGTGCCAGTTCCACGCTCAGTGGCTGACCGGTAGTTTCCACCGGTTCCCCGGGACCCAGTCCCGAGGTGTCCTCGTATACCTGTATTGAGGCCCTGTCACCCCTTAGTTCTATAATCTCGCCTATTAATCGTTTTTCGCTCACCCTTACCACATCATACATCTTGGCATCGGCCATTCCTTCGGCTATTACAAGGGGGCCTGAAACCTTAACTATTCTACCCTGTTTCAAGTTATCTACCCTCTTTCTCAAATAGAATATCCGCTCCGATTGCTTTTTCCACCGTATCCTTTACCCCCTGTATACCCAAGCCTAGGGTGCCTTGGTTGCTGGGTATCAGAATAACTGCTGGAAAAAGGCTGTCCTTAAATCGTTCTATGGTCTCTTTCATATCCTTTGCAATGGGTTCAGTAATAAACACTATGGCATATTTATCCCTTGCCAGTCTTTTGAGGATTGTAGAAGCCTCTTCACTGTCCATCACGGGGAATACTGAAATACCCAATGCCTTAAAGCCCAGTATGGAATCTTTGTCCCCGATAACTCCTATCTTATACATAGACATCACGTAACCTTTCCTTTATCACTTGGGACTTTATGCCGTTGATCTTACCCACCATAATTATCCTAATAATCTTAAGCTCGTTTTCCTTGGCCAAAAGATAGCCTATCAAAGCCTCCGGCCCGAAGGGATTGTTTTTGTGTTCCTTTAAATATCCCATTATATAGTCATCGGCCAGCTTTTCCAACCGGGATAGCTTGCCGGTCTTTAAAAAGAAATCTATGCCTTCCCTCAGCAATGGTCCGTAGGGACTGTGCTCCAACCTGGAGCTTAGAGTGTCCACCGGTTGGTCAGCCATGTCAATCAATAAAGACACGTTCAACTTCCCACCCTTTACCATAACCCCATTTAGCATGTGGCCGTCACCGTCCATTGCCTTTATCCTTAAGTACGACATTATATTGACGGTATCGGCCTGTATTGCCGCCAGTTCCTTTAAGAAAGGATACTTAAACCGGCCTGCCATATCATTTATTACATCAAACATGGCCCTGTCCAGCGTCAGGTCTATCTGCTGGGGATCGGGTCTGACGGTCGATGTATCGTCCAGCTTTCTTAAGGTATCTGCAATGGGGGTGGGTAGGTCCCTGTAGTCCTTTTCATTAATCATTTCCGTCAGCTTGTCTATGGGAAAACTACCCACATCAATAAGGGGCAGAGCCCCTTCGATATTAAGGAACCTGTTCTTGTATAAAACCTTGATATTGTGTATATCATATTTCAAAGAAAACATTTCCATTATCCCGGGCTCAGGTATTAGACCCCTGATTAAGGCATATACCCTTTGCAGTTCCTTGCTGAGTACAACTTCATACCGATGGGCTTCCCTAATATCACCCATATGGGTTCCGTAATCGGTTTCTGCCAACACTTTAAAGGCATCTTCGGCATCGGCGGCTTCTAACATCCTGTCGATCTTATCCCTGCTAAGAAGCTGGTTTTCCAATACCCTTATCCTGGATACCGCATACGCATAATTTGTATTATCCATCATTTAAGCCTCCCCTATCCAAGCATTGATAGGATTATCCATTAAGCCGGGAGAATAATATTTCAGCAACCTTAGGTTCCAAATCTTCCCTCTCCATACGGAGGATGGCCTCAAAGGAATTATTTATCTCCACGCCACCGGATTTTAGTATAAAACCGCCCTTTATATCCCTGGATTCCCCCGACAGGGTTAAATTGCCGGTCTTGCTCTGCTCTTTCAAGGTTTGGTTAACCCTATCGATAAACTGCTGATTCACCCGTTCATGGTCGCCGGATGCTATTATCACCTGCTCCCGACCGGTATCTACCGTCTTAATAAATAGATTAAGCAATATGTTTTGATATTCCTCTGTGCTCAGATTTTTTAATTGTTCCATAGCCTGGTCAAAGACCTGATCCATTAACTGCTGTTTAACAGCCAGTATATCCTTTCTCATCTCCATTTCGGCTACAGCCCTAACCCGTCTTTTTATTTCCTGGGCATCCTCCCGGGCCTTTTGCTCAATAGCCTCTACCTTTTTTTGAGCTTCCTGTTTAGCATTTTCGATTATCTCATCGGCCTTTTTTTGGCCGTTACTTGTAATCTCGTCTGCCCTTTGCCGGCCTTCCTTCAGTATCCTGTCAACCAGTTTTTCGGCTCCATTCATTTAAGCCACTCCTTTAAACCTGAATTCCGTTTACCAGTAGGAAAGATGCCAATAAAGCCAAAACGGCATAGGTCTCAACCAATACGGCAAAGGTAATGGCTTTTCCCAGTTCCTCCGGCCTCTTGGCAATAATGCCTATACCTGCAGCCGCTGCCTTACCTTGATATATGGCAGATAACAGACCTACTATTGCCACCGGAAGAGAGGCCATCATGATCATTAATCCGGAATCTACAGCCACCGGTACCATTCCTCCGAATATGTTTATCTTCCCCATGATAATGAACGCAATGAGCAGTCCATATATACCCTGGGTACCGGGCAGTGCCTGAAGTAATAAAGTCTGGCCGAACTTATCGGGGTCCTCTGTTACCACCCCTGCGGCGCTTTGACCGGCGATACTTACACCCATGGCTGAACCTATTCCTGCCAAACCTGCTGCCAATGCAGCTCCTAAGATTGCAAATACTTGACCTAACTCCATATTATACTGCCTCCTTTTTTTCTACCTCAATGAATTTTGTTTTTATTTTAAAAGGTGCGAAGGCTCTACCTCCACCTTCAAAAAACTTACCAAAGAACTCAATGTACTGTAGCCTGCTGGCATGTACAAAGGCACCTAATACATTTATTACCAAATTAAATAAATGTCCGCCGATTAATAGAATAACAGCCAGCACCATGCCTATGGCACTGCCACCCACCAGCTCGGCTATGGTATTGATTACCATGGCGATTACACCGGTGGCCAATCCCAGGGCAAACAGCCTGGAATATGACAGCACGTCGCTTAGATATCCCGTTACATTATAAAGGCTCATTACCCCTGAAATGAACTTGCCTATTATCCCTTTCTTGTCCCTGCCCTGGGTCAGTACAAGGCCGATGGCCCCTGCTATGGCCATTACCTGTCCTACCTGTTTCACAGCCGGCATGGGCAGGAATAATAGAATCAGACCCACCAGAAATATATACCAAAACCCCTGGTCGAAAACCGCAGACCATATCTTGCCCTGCCTGATATTCAGGTATGCCTGCAGGCCCATGCCTACAAAAATGTGTATCAGTCCCAGGCCGAAACACAATATAAGCATTGATATGGGTTCTGCCATGGGGTTAAATAATATGGGCCGGGCTTCCAGACCAAACCAGCCGCCGAACATAGCACCCCAGATAACAGTAGACACACCGCCAAAGGCTATTACCAGTATAAGCTTTTTCATCATACCCTCCGCCTTTAGCTTTTTTGAGGCAATGGCAGCTATTATGGCCAGTACTATTCCATACCCGGCATCGCTTACCATCATCCCAAAGAATATAAAATAAAAGGGCGCCATAAATATATTAGGGTCAATGGACTTGGGACTGGGCGTGCTGTAAAGATCGGTGATTACTTCAAAGGGCTCAACTATTGCTGGGTTATCCAGTGCTACCGGAACATTATCATCCGGGTCGGGATCCTCGAAGGTTATTATATATTCACTGGTTACCTTTTCTATACCCTTTTGCAAAACATCGGTGTTCATGGCAGGTACCCAGCCCTTTATCAAAAAGGTATTTTTTGTGGCCCCAAAATTGGATATGATCTGCATTCTGTCCCTTTCTATGGACAGATAATCATAAAATGCTTCCAATAGAGGAAGCTTGTCGACCAAACCGCCAATTTTGTCCTCTATCTCCTGCCTTCTTCTTTCCGACCTGTTAAGCCGTTCCTTATTTTCTTGTATATATTGTACCGCTGTGGTGTCTATACCACTGAAGACTAGTTTACTGAAATTGTACTGCTTTTGAATTTCATGCATTGAACTTGCATCGTCTTTATGATAGATTAGAACGATATAATTTTCTTCCTTGACCTGGCTTATAATCCTTATGTACGCAGTGGGTAAGTTCTCGGTAATGTTTTCTTTAAACCCCTCCAGGCCGTCTTTCTCCATTACACCCATTTCCACCATGGTTTTCCTGGTACTGCCCACCATATTAAGGGGCATATCCAAATCCGACCACGGCATCAACTGATTGATCTGGTTATTGAGCCGGGTGGTTTCATTTCTAAGCTCTGTCAGTTCACCGTCAAGATGTTTTATTATTTCTACGGTTTCCCTGCAATCGCCTTCCATGGATATATACTCCATGAACTGGTCCTGGGCCAACACCCGCTTACCGGCCAGCATACCCCGCTTTATACCAGAATATTTGGTGATCAGATCAATAGCAAATTTTATGTCAGATAATTTAGCTTCTATCTCGCTTACCTGCTGCTGGTTACCTTCATCCCGTTGGAGCAGCTCTAAAATACCGCTGTCCTGGTCGGTCTCTAGGGCATCGGTCACCTCGACGGTGCCCAGCCTTTGCAGCATTTTGGTTAACATTTCCCTGTCCCTGTTATGGGCGATCAGGGCAAACTTTTTCATATCAACTATCGCCATGGAGGTTCACCATCCTTCCCATAACCAGGGCCACCGCCTCCGGTATATATTTGCCGGCGGCCTGCCTAATGTGATCACACTGTCTTTGGCTGTCTTCCTTAAGGGACTTGCCAATCTCCTGCTCGGCTTCCTGCCTGGCCCTTAATAATAGGGCATCGGCATCCTTCCTTGCCTGTTCCTCCTGGCGGCGAAGTATTAAAATAGCCTCCTCCTCTGCCTGTTTTACCAGGTCCCTAGCCTTGATATGGGCCTGCTTTTGCATCTCTTCAGCTTGTTTTTCCGCGTCTTTGATCCTCTTTATTGTTTCTACGGACACACTTTCACCACCTTCATAATAAGCTATTGTTCCCTAATGATATTTCATATATTATTAATGAAACCTTATCACCAAACCTAGCTATGGCATCTAAACCAAGTGTTACAAGATTGATAATAATTTGACAATCTTAAAGTATAGTTTACATCTATATACGGTTTATGTCAATGTAATATCTTGATGAAAATTGCATTATCTTGACAGGTTATAAAATACGACAAAACTATATATCAGCAAAGGTTGCTTTGTATTAAAACCTTTCTACCTGCACCCCTGCCTCGCTAAGCATATCCATGGCCAGCTCATCGGGATAGTCGCCCTTAATTACTACTCTTTCAATACCTGCATTTATTATCATCTTGGCGCATAGGACGCAAGGTGAATGGGTTATGTATATGGTTGCGCCTTTAATGCTTACCCCGGACACCGCCGCCTGGATAATGGCGTTCTGCTCGGCATGCAGGGCACGGCACAGTTCATGGCGCTGGCCGGAGGGCACCCCTAGTTTCTTCCTCATACACCCTATTTCACCGCAGTGTTTCATGCCCGTAGGAGCACCATTGTAACCACTGGCCAGCATCCTTTTATCCTTCACTATAATAGCCCCCACCTGACGTCTAAGACAGGTAGACCTCTTCTTTACAATATCTACCATCTCCATAAAATATTCATCCCATGACGGACGCATAATCAACCCTCCAAAACAGTTTAATGTACGTTTGGCTAACGTTCCTTCACCCAGCTGATGCCAGGAACTGCTCCTTTGCATATAGAAATATGTAATAACTCCATTGAGAGAAAATCTATATCAGAGATGTACTGAAGTATCGTTCCACGCGATCGGCCAAGATAGTGGCTATTACCTTGTCGGTACCAAATTTTTGTGCCATTGTCCGGGCTGCCCACACATTGGCTCCTGACGACGTA
>JBMNSO010000017.1:0-21898 GCA_050945235.1 Mahellales bacterium | reverse complement strand
CTAAAAAAAATAAGGAGGTATTGCTATGAAAAGCATAGTAGCATCAAAAAGACTATGGATTTTATTGGTTGCTATCTTCCTGATTGTTTCAATTTCTGCATGTTCCGGCGGAGAGCAGGGAACAGCAGACACATCAAACGGGGAGCCGGAAGAACAGCAGGACATTAGCGGTGTAGATGATGAATCAGCCGAAGAGCCGGCCGGCAATAAAGAAAAGATATCAGCAGAAATTACGCAGATGGCCTTACAGGCATGGAAAGATAGCATTGACACCATATGGGCACATGGCGCAATAGAAATAACAAATACCGGAGATGTTCCTATAGAAATTGGAGATATTTCAATAAGTTTTGTAGGAGACGACAATTCTATTCTTGGAACAGCGAGCATGATATTGGCTATACCGGAAATTTTACTGCCAGGTGAAACAGCATATGCAGGCGACTCAACCATAATAGAAGGCATTGACGATCCGTCAAAAATCGTAAACATTGAAGCCAATATTGATTATGATAAAACCGATAAACAACCACAGTTGCTGGACGTTCAGGGCCTTAAAATTATTCCGTCTGATTTTGGCGGGGCAAAAATCACAGGCAGAGTGGTAAACACAAGCCAAGAAAATGCAGACGATATAAGAATAATAATAGCAACGTTTGATGAGAATGAAAAGCTACTAGGGGTGTATTCCGATTTACCAGATGTGACACTTGCGCCTGAGAAGAATATGGGATTTGAAACTTCATATCCCGGCATAGAGGTTGAAGGTTTTGCTGACAAAGTCAATAAAATAGTAGGCAAAGCATTTAATTGGAAATTTGATTTTTAAGAATTTTAGAAAGGAAAATAGATGAAAGCAGCAGCGTACGCAAGGTATAGTAGTGATAATCAAAGAGAGGAAAGTATATCTGCTCAATTGAGACATATTCGTGAATATTGCCAAAGAAACGATATTCAGCTTGTGAAAATATATACCGACGAAGCTAAAAGCGCCACAACCGACGACAGACCCAGCTTCCTGTAAATGGTACAGGACAGCTCTATGGGTCTGTTTTCTGCTGTCATTGTGCATAAACTGGATCGTTTCAGCCGGGACCGGTATGACAGTGCCTTCTACAAACGCCAGTTGAAAAAGAATGGTGTCCGGCTTATATCCGTCCTTGAGAATCTCGATGATAGTCCGGAATCAATCATCTTGGAATCTGTCTTGGAGGGTATGGCCGAGTATTACAGCCGTAACCTGGCCCGGGAGGTTATGAAGGGCATGAGAGAGACTGCCCTGCAATGCAAACATACCGGCGGGAAACCTCCCCTTGGATATGATGTTGCTGAGGACAAAACATATATTGTCAATGAACAAGAGGCCCAGGCAGTAAGGCTGATTTTCGAGATGTATACATCAGGGAAAGGATACAGCGATATTATGTATGCCCTGAACAAAGAAGGATATAGGACCCAAACCGGGAGACCGTTTGGAAAAAACAGCATATATGATATTCTGAGGAATGAAAAATACCGGGGTATTTATATTTTCAATCGTTCTGCCAGTAAAGAAAACGGCAAACGCAATCACCATAAGAGCAAAGACGAGGACGAAATCATCAGAATAGAAGGCGGTATGCCCAGAATAATAGATGATGAAACATGGGAAAGGGTGCAGGAAAGGATGAGTAAAAATAAAAAGGGAGCTAATTCAGCAAAGGAAAACTACCTATTAGCTGGTCTAATCTACTGTGGCAAATGCGGTGGCGCTATGACCGGTACAAGGAAGTATGCCGGCAGGAATAAAGACTTATATGTGAGCTATGAATGCTCCACCCGAAAAAGAACCAAAACTTGTGACATGAAAGCGATAAATAAAAACTATGTGGAAAATATCGTTATAGAGCACCTTGAAAAAAACGTATTTTCACCCGAAGCCATAGAAAGGCTGGTAATGAAAATATCCGAATATGCAGCTTCACAGTCAAAGGAAATAAGCCGGGACATAAAAGTATTCACGGATCAGCTTGCCGGCGTCCAGACCGAAATAAACAATATAGTGAATACCATAGCTGTCGGCATGTTTCATCCCTCCATGAAAGAGAAGATGGATGGACTTGAAGCTAAAAAAGCCAGTCTTAACATTAAACTTGAAGAAGCCAGATTACAAGCACAAACTCATGCACCGTCTGAAGAAATGATTCGCCGTTACCTTGAAAAGGACGCAGATATAAGAATAAAAAGCCCGGAAGAGCAAAAACGCATCATCCAGACTTATGTAACAAAAGTTGTCGTTTACGATGATATAATTGGTATCGAAACAATTGTGGATTTTAATGGTGGAGGCGAGGGGAGTTGAACCCCTGTCCGAAGATGTATCCCCAGGAACTTCTCCGGGTGCAGTTGCCGATTTAGGATTTGCCTCACTTAACTCCCGGCAACGGGATTTAAGCTACGCTAGCTTCATAAAATCCCACCTGTCTCAAAGCTTTGACAGGCTGGTTCCCCGCTAAGTCGACGCCCAGGCCCTAAGATGCGGGAATCTCAGGCTGAACGGCTAAGCTGACTAGGCAGCTAAAGCTAATTGTGGTTTTTTTGCGTTTATATTTATTCTCCAGGTTGTTGACGCGGTCCCAGAAAGCCGCGACCCGCTATTCCTGTCTCTACCATCCCCGTCGAAACCAGTACGCCCCCATATTTGATTTTATAGATTTCTTTCTTTAAACTGACGTTCTATTTCCCTTTTTGCGTCCCGTTTGGCTATATCCTGGCGTTTATCATATGCCTTTTTGCCCTTTGCTATTGCCAGGTCTATCTTTACCAAGCCCCTTACCATGTATACCCTTAACGGTATCAAAGAATATCCCTTTTGGGTAATATAGCCTATCAGCTTGCTGATTTCCTTCTTGTGCAATAGTAGTTTCCGCATTCTTATGGGATCTTTATTGAATATATTTCCCTTTTCATACGGACTTATATGCATATTGTTTATAAAAACTTCCCCATCTTTTATCATTGCATAGCTATCTTTTAAGTTTACCTTGCCCGCTCGCACAGACTTGACTTCGGTACCCGAAAGCACTATTCCTGCTTCATAGGTTTCCTCAATAAAATAGTCATGCCTAGCCTTTTTGTTTTGGGCAATTACCTTTACTTCATCTTTAGCCATATCACACCTACCCGGATAAAACAACCCTATCTGTTCATAGTATAAACAAATAGGGTGTTACTATTTACATTGCTGTCTTTAAGGTCAACTAATATTATAGCACTTTTGTGGCAATTGTCAAGAAACAGCATGTACCATTTTCTTACTGATCGACCAGCAAAAAGTCGATCTCTCTTTTAGCTATATCAACCCTTGACACTTTCACCCTGACAGTATCTCCTAATCTGTACACTTTTCTGGTCCTGTCACCTATAAAGCAATAATGCTTTTCATTATATACATAATAGTCATCGTCCATGGTGCTCACCCTAACCAGTCCCTCTACCGTGTTTTCCAACTCAACATATATGCCATAGGAAGTAACCCCTGATATCACTCCATCGTACACCTGTCCTACCTTGTCGTACATGAATTCCGCCTTCTTTAATTCCTCGGTATCCCTCTCGGCCTCTTGGGCAATACGCTCTCTTTTTGATGACTGTTCAGCTATTTCGGGCAAATTTCTTTTCAATTTTTTGATCCACTTTTCTTCGACCGTCCCCTTAATTACCTCCTTTACGATACGATGTATCTGGAGGTCAGGGTAACGCCTTATAGGGGCTGTGAAATGGGTATAATACCTTGCCGCCAGCCCGAAATGTCCTAAGTTTTCCGCACTGTACCTTGCCTGCTGCAAAGATCTGAGCATTACTTTACTGATAACTCCCTCTTCCTTTGTACTCCTTATTTTTATTAATAATTCTTGCAGGGTTTTAGGATGTATTTCCCCCCCAACGCCCTTCAGCCTATATCCAAAGTTATGTATAAAATCATTAAATTCTAGCAATTTTTCTGTGTCCGGTTCTTCATGGACCCTATACAAGAACGGCATCTTGGTCCAATATACATACTCAGCAACGGTTTCGTTGCAAATAAGCATAAACTCTTCTATTATGTGATGGGATATTTCTCTTTTATCCTTTGCTACTTCAATGGGACGACCTTTAAAGTCGAGCTTTATCTTGGCCTCATCGAGGTCAAAATCTATACTGCCCCTGGCCATGCGTCTTTTTCTCAGTATTTGACACAGTTCCTCCATAAGATGAAACTCCGGTATTAGGTAGTTATACCTTTCCATCAGCTCCCTGTCTTTATTTACTAATATCCTGGTAAGGTCGGTATAGGTCATCCTCTCACAGGTATTAATTACTGTTCTGGCTATTCTATGGTTGATAACCCTGCCCTTGTCGTCTATTTCCATAAAAACGGAAAGGGTGAGCCTGTCTTCCCTGGGATTTAAGCTGCATATCCCATTGGATATCTCATGGGGCAGCATGGGTATCACTCTATCCACCAAATAAACACTGCATCCCCTTTCCATAGCCTCTCTATCAATAGCTTTGTTAGGCTTTACATAATGGCTTACATCCGCTATGTGGACACCTAACTTATAGGTACCGTTTTCTGTTTTCTTGATGGAAATGGCATCGTCCAAATCTTTAGCATCTTCACTGTCTATGGTTACAACCTTGATATTCCTCAGATCTTCCCTAGCCCCCAGGTCCTGTTCGGTAATCTCTTTTGGTATGGAACGGGCTTCTTTTATTACTTCCTCAGGGAAACGCTCGGGCAATTTATATTCCCTAATGATGGAAAGTATATCGGTGCCTACATCGTCTTTATGGCCCAACACTTCAACAACCCTACCCTCAGGGTTTCTCCTTTTCTCCGGCCAACGGGTAATCTCTACTACCACCTTATGATCGGTCTTGGCACCATTAAATTCTTCCTTGGGTATGAAGATGTCATGGAATATTCTCTTGTTATCGGGTACTACGAACCCGAAATGCTTGCTGGACTCAAAAATACCTACCACCTTTTCGTTAGCCCTTTTTAAAATCTTTACTACTTCTCCTTCTATTGATTTATCCTTTACAGTGGTACCCCTGATCGGCCTTACCAGTATTCTGTCGCCATTCATTGCTCCATTGGCATCCTCTAGGGATATATACACGTCAGGTAGTTCTTTGTTGTCTTGAATTAAAAAACCAAAACCCTTTGGATTCCCCTGGTATGTACCTAACAGTAAATTCATTTTTTCAGGGAGGCCATACTTCCCCCGGCGGGTCTTGAGCAGCAAACCTTCCTGCTCCATTTCCTTCAGTATCGCCTCAAAAACCTGCTGTTCTGTCTTGGCTATATCAAAGTTATCCATTAGCTCCACTAGGGACATGGGTTTATAGCTAGCTTCCTTCATGAATTTAATTAACTGATCCTTTATACCCAAACTTATACCTCCAATTATTTTCCACTATAACCTATATTATCACCCTTTATACAGTTTTTATAATCCCAGCTTGTTAGATGCACTCCTTCATAACCTGTAACGATAATTCAATAAAACCTTCAAGATTTATGTCTAATTTTACAAAATTGGCTGTTATCCACAGTTGGCACCTCCTTGGTTCCTCACTATATTACTTTGCAAACCATAAACCCAGTGTTTTCTTAGGTTAATTATATAACATTTTTACCGATACTATCCATCCCCAATATCCAAAATTCAATTTATTAGCTTTTATACCTAAAATAAAGGGTTTTACCAATTTGTGAAGAATTATACTAACAATGACATATATTGAGCAATTATCCATTAGGGAGGTTGTGGTACCATGGGCAAAATCAAAATCATTACTGACAGTGTAAGCGATCTACCAAAGGACTTAGTAGAAAAATACGATATTAAGATAATACCCCTTAAGGTTACTTTTGGCGATAAGACTTACAGGGACTGGTATGATTTAACCCAGGAGCAGTTTTTGAAAATGCTTGGGCAATCTAAAGAAATGCCGAAAACAACCCAAATAACACCGGAAGAGTTTATAGAGGAATACGAAAGGGAAATACAACAAGGCAATACCATCATATCTATACATATCTCCTCAAAATGCAGCGGTACCTACCAATCGGCCCTGCTGGCAAAGGAAGAAATACTAAGCAAATACCCCGGTGCAAAGATTCATATTATAGATAGTAAGTTATTGTCATTGTCGTATGGAATAATGGCAGTGGAAGCAGCCAGGATGGCAGAAGCCAATGTACCGATAGAAGAAATACTCGAAAGATTGCATTATATGACTCAAAAAATGGGTTGCATCTTCGTTGTTGATACCCTTGAATACCTGAAAAAGGGTGGGCGTTTAAGCCCTACAAAGGCTGCCATAGGCTCACTGTTTAAGATTAAACCGGTTATTAACATGAAGGACGGAGAACTATATGTATTTGACAAAATACGGGGAAGTAAAAGGGTAATCCCCAAACTCTTACAATACCTTAACGATTTAGCGGGGGAAGATTTGAAAAACCAAACCATAGGCATTTGCCATAATGTATCCGACGAAAAATTGGCCGATTATGTATCTAAAATTGAAGAAAGATTCAACCCCAAAGAAATTATTACTTCCCATTATGGAAGTGTGGTAGCCACCCATGGCGGTCCAGGCATCATTTCCGCCTTGTTTATGGCCATAAAATAAAAACGCTGTTAAGCAAAAACCTAAAAAGCCTGAAGGCAAAAATGAACTGCCCCCTGTCAAGTAGACAGGGGGCAGTTCAAAATACAACCTACAGGCTTTTTATATGCAAGTTTATAAGAACAAGGGAGCAAATACTAAAGCTACGATGGTCATCAGTTTTATCAATATATTCATCGATGGTCCGGAAGTATCCTTAAAGGGATCACCTACCGTATCCCCTACCACTGCCGCGCTGTGGGTAGTACTTCCCTTTCCACCGTAGTTTCCTTCTTCAATATACTTTTTGGCATTGTCCCATGCCCCTCCGGAATTGGCCATTTGCATAGCCATTAGTACACCGGTTACCAGTGAACCGGCCAACAACCCTCCCAAGGCCTCTTTGCCGAGCACCAGACCAACTACAATGGGCGCAATCACTGCCAATACACCTGGAAAGATCATTTCCTTCAAAGCCGATGCCGTACTTATATCAACACACCTAGTATAATCAGGCACAGCATTACCTTCCATCAGACCGGGTATGGTTTTAAACTGTCTCCTTACCTCCTCAATCATCTTATGGGCAGCCTTGCCCACTGCCTCCATAGTAACAGCTGAAAATAGATAAGGAAGCATTCCCCCTACAAAGAGCCCTATTATTACCTTGGCATCGATGAGATTGATAGCCTCCAAACCGACGGCCTGGGAATAGGACGCAAACAATGCCAATGCTGTTAATGCTGCGGAACCTATGGCAAATCCCTTGCCAATTGCGGCTGTTGTATTACCTACAGAATCCAGCTTATCCGTTATCTTCCTAACCTTTGGATCCAAATGGCTCATCTCAGCGATACCACCGGCATTATCGGCTATTGGACCGTACGCATCAACTGCAACGGTAGTTCCGGTGGTGGCCAGCATACCCACCGCTGCCAGGGCTATTCCATAAAGTCCGGATGTCATATAAGAAACGAAAATAGCTGCTCCTATAAGCAGTATGGGAAATACTGTGCTCTTCATACCCACGGCCATACCTGCAATAATATTGGTAGCCGAACCGGTTTCTGACTGTATGGCAATATCCTTTACCGGTTTATAATCGGAAGAAGTATAGTATTCTGTCAACTGGCCAATTATCACGCCTGCAACCAAACCCGATAACACAGCCCAAAAAGTATCCAGGCTGTTGAATATCCCTAAACTTAGGAATAATGCACCTATCACAACAATAATACCGCTTATATTCGTCCCCAGTTTTAAGGTTTTTTGTGGATTTTCACTCTTAACGCTTTTTACTATAATACTGCCAATAAGAGAAGCAATTATTCCCACCGCTGATAAAAACAACGGATACAACACACCATTTATGTTAAATAGTAATGCTCCCAAAGTCACTGCTGATATAATAGAACCTACGTAAGACTCAAACAAATCAGCACCCATACCCGCCACGTCGCCAACATTATCACCGACATTGTCAGCTATAACGGCAGGATTTCTCGGATCGTCCTCAGGTATACCGGCTTCCACCTTGCCTACCAAATCAGCACCCACATCGGCAGCCTTTGTATATATACCTCCGCCTACTCTAGCAAATAAAGCAATAGAGCTAGCGCCCAGACCGAAACCGGTTATTATATTGGCATCTTTAAATATTATCCATAAAACGCCAAGGCCTAACAGGCCTATTCCTACCACCGACATGCCCATTACAGAACCACCGGTAAAGGCTATATTAAAGGCCTTGTTCTGCCCCTCCCGGGCAGCTGCGGCGGTTTTTACATTGGCCTTGGTGGCTATGTTCATTCCTATATAGCCGGCCAAAATAGAACCTACGGCACCTATTAGGAAACATACACTGGTTTTTATGTCTATGATAAAAGTGAGTACTACAAACAATGCGATAATAAAGATGATTAATGTCCTGTATTCCCTCTTTAAAAAGGCCATTGCTCCTTGGTGTATGTAACTTGCTATTTCTCGCATCCTGTCAGTACCGGAATCCGCCTTTTTTATCGCATTTATTAAAAATAAAATGAATATCAGAGCTACAATTCCTATTACCGGAACCAGCCAAATATATTGCTCCATCCTTTTGTCCTCCTTATGTTTAGTCAGTTAATGTTTAAAATGAAATACCACTTTAACTAATATACCAGTGTCAAAGTGATATTACTGTAACCATTTACTATAAGCTTATGATGCCTTTTGCAGTAATACTACCACTACCGCTAAAATAATGAATGCGGCAGCCGCATACTTTGTTAATTTATTTAATTTTGCGTCTAAACTCCTTGCCTTGCTCTTACCGAAAAAACTCTCAGCACCGCCAGCTATGGTTCCGGACAATCCCGATGTTTTTCCTGACTGTAGTAATACTATTGCAATCAAAATTACCTCAACGATTACCAGAACAATAGTAACTGCCAGCCTTGCACCTGTCATCCTCATCACCCTCCTTTAGTAACAAGCATATTTTAACATAGCAATAGTAAAAAAGCAATAATTAAAGGTAAACCCCAATTATTGCTTTCTTACTGATACTGCTATCTAAGATTAAACCACGCGTTAAGACCTAGGTATTGGGCTGTATCCATCAGTTCGTCCTCTATCCTTAAAAGTTGATTATACTTAGCTACCCTGTCAGTTCTGGATGGCGCACCGGTTTTTATCTGGCCTGCATTTACGGCAACAACAAGGTCCGCTATTGTTGTATCTTCCGTTTCTCCTGACCGATGGGACACTACTGCAGTATAACCCGCTCTATTTGCCATTTGAATGGCCTCAAAGGTTTCGGTTAAAGTTCCTATCTGGTTTACTTTTATAAGTATTGAGTTTGCAACACCCATATCAATACCCTTAGCAAGCCTCTTTGTATTGGTAACGAACAGGTCATCCCCTACCAGCTGCACCTTGTCACCAATTCTTTCGGTTAACATTTTCCAGCCGTCCCAGTCTTCCTCCGCAAGACCGTCTTCTATGGAGATTATGGGATACTTGTTAACCAACTCCTCATAGAAATCTACCATTTCCTTTGAAGTCCTAACAACTCCCTCGCCTTCGAAATGGTATTTGCCGTCTTCTTTATACATTTCAGTAGCAGCGGGGTCTAAGGCAATTCTGATATCTTGTCCGGGCTCATATCCTGCTTTTTTGACGCCTTCCAATATTACTTCTATTGCTTCTTCGTTGGTTTTAAGGTTAGGTGCAAAACCGCCTTCATCGCCTACTGCTGTGCTATAACCCTTTGCTTTCAATACCGATTTCAGGCTGTGGAAAACCTCTGCACACATTCTTAAGCCTTCCTTAAAACTCTTTGCTCCAACGGGCATCACCATGAACTCCTGTATATCAACGGTATTATCGGCATGCTTACCACCGTTTAAGATATTCATCATCGGCACCGGAAGAACCTTGGCATTTACACCCCCTAAGTACTTGTACAATGGCATGCCCAATCCTTCGGCAGCGGCCTTGGCAACCGCCATTGAAACGCCTAATGTGGCATTAGCCCCTAATTTTCCTTTGTTATGGGTGCCATCCAGCTCAATCATAAGTTGGTCTATTGCCACCTGGTCCAAAGCATCCATACCAATGAGCTCAGGTGCAATGGTTTCGTTTACATTTTGTACGGCCTTTTCTACTCCCTTTCCAAGGTATCTGTCCTTATCTCCATCCCTTAACTCAACTGCTTCAAAGGCACCGGTGGAAGCACCTGAAGGAACAGCTGCTCTGCCTACCGCGCCGCCTTCCAAATAAACTTCTACTTCAACTGTCGGGTTTCCCCGTGAGTCCAGTATTTCCCTTGCATATACATCAACTATAGTGGTCATATTATTATCTCCCTTCATTATTTTATTATTAAGCTTTCGCCCGTCATTTCCTGGGGCTTCGTCAAACCCATTATTTCAAGAAAAGTGGGTGCTATATCGGCCAGCCTGCCATCCTGCCTTAACTTAACCCCTATATTGGTTTTGTCCACCAGTATAAAGGGTACCGTATTGGTAGTGTGGGCAGTGTAAGTACTCTCGTTTGAGTAATCCACCATTTGTTCCGAATTGCCATGGTCGGCTGTAATTATGGCCTTGCCCCCGGCTTCAAGCACAGCATTCACCACCCTGCCAATGCACTCATCCACCGTCTCAATAGCCTTTACCGCAGCATCGAAAACCCCTGTATGGCCTACCATATCAGGATTAGCATAGTTCAATACTATAACATCATATTCCCCTGACTTTATCCTTTTTATTACTTCTTCCGTTACTTCATATGCACTCATTTCAGGCTTTAAATCATAGGTTGGTACCTTGGGTGAGGGAATAAGCACCCTGTCCTCCCCTTCATTGGGAAGTTCAACACCTCCATTGAAGAAAAAGGTTACATGGGCATATTTCTCAGTCTCGGCAATTCTCAGCTGTCTCAGGTTTTTGCTGCTGAGATACTGGCCCAAGGTATTGTCAAGAACCTGTGGTTTATACGCAACCTCTAAATCTGTAAAGGTTGCATCATATTGAGTCATGGATACATATGACACCGGAAAATATCCCTTGGGGCGTTTAAACTTGTCGAAATTCTTTTCTACAAAGGTACGGGTTATTTCCCGTGCCCTGTCCGGCCTGAAATTAAAAAAGATTATTGAATCATTTTCCTGTACCTTGCCCACCGGCTGCCCATCTTCCATTATCACAGTAGGTATCATAAACTCATCGGTTATATTTTTATTATAGGAATTATCTATTGCATCAAAAGCACAGGCCGCCGTATCGCCCTCACCTAAGACCATTGCCCTGTATGCCTTTTCTACCCTTTCCCATCTATTGTCCCTGTCCATGGCATAATACCTGCCCATTATAGTCGCTATTTTGCCGGTGGACAGGTCCCTCATTTTTGCCTCCAATGCCTGAACATATTCTTTTGCACTTGCCGGTGGTACATCTCTACCGTCTAAAAAACAATGTATGTATACCTTCTTAAGATTGTGCTTTTTGGCCAATTCCAGCAACGCAAATATATGGGTTAAGTGGCTGTGTACCCCTCCATCGGATAACAAGCCCATAAGATGCAGGCTGGAACCGTGGCGTTTTACATTTTCCACTGCCCATAAAAACTCTTCCTTATCGAAAAATGTTCCTTCTTCAATATCCTTGGTTATCCTCGTCAATTCCTGATACACTATTCTTCCGGCTCCGATGTTTAGATGCCCCACTTCTGAATTACCCATCTGGCCATTGGGAAGACCTACGTCCAAGCCGCTGGCATGTATTAATGTATTTGGATATTGCTCCATAAGCCTATTAAGATTCGGAGTATTGGCATTATGTATTGCATTGCCGTTTTCCGTCTTGCTAATACCAAATCCGTCTAATATTATTAAAACGGCTAATTTACCTTCAGCCATTCACTTCCTCCTTAAAAGTTTACTATTCTATAAAATTCGTCTGCCTTTAGACTGGCCCCTCCAACCAATGCACCGTCTATTTGGGGCATAGCCATTAATTCTCTGGCATTTCCCCCATTAACACTGCCACCGTATTGAATCCTTACCTGTTGGGCTACATCCTGTCCAAACATAGAGCCAATAGTCTTTCTTATAACTGCTATTACATCGTTGGCGTCCTTGGAAGACGCAGTTTTTCCGGTTCCTATGGCCCAAATAGGCTCATAAGCTATTACTACCCTCTTTACCGCATCTATAACCAGACCATTTAAAGCCGCCCTTGTCTGGGACGCCACCAATTCCTCGGTCAATCCCTGCTCTCGCTGTTCCAGGGTTTCACCCACACATATTATCGGTATGAGATCGTGGCTGAAAGCGGCCAATACCTTCTTATTCACTGTTTCATCGGTTTCCGCGAAATACTGTCGTCTTTCCGAATGGCCTATTATTACGTATTCCACACCTATATCAACCAGCATGCCCGGAGATACCTCTCCGGTATATGCACCCTTTTCCTCCCAGTGCATATTTTGGGCACCAAGTTTTATATTGGATCCCTTTATTACTTCTTTAACTGCGGGTAGACATACAAAAGTGGGGCAAATTACGACCTCTACCCCCTCTACGTTTTTAAGGCTTTCCTTTAATTGAGAGCTCAATTCCACCGCTTCGCTGGGCGTTTTGTTCATCTTCCAATTTCCTGCAATTATTGGTATGCGCATATATTATCCTCCTCATATATTAACCATTCCATCCGGTATTAAACCGGATGGAATGGTTCTTTATTATTTGTCATTTAAAGCTGCAATCCCTGGCAATTCCTTCCCTTCAAGGAACTCTAAAGACGCCCCTCCGCCTGTTGATATATGGGTCATCTTATCGGCAAAGCCTAATTGTACAACAGCTGCAGCCGAATCCCCGCCGCCTATTATGGTAGTACCTTGGCATTGTGCTACCGCCTGGGCAACGGCCTTTGTTCCTTTAGAGAAATTCGGCATTTCGAATACCCCCATGGGTCCATTCCAGACAACCGTCTTTGCCTTAGCTATTTCATCTGAAAACAGCTTTATGGTTTCCGGACCAATGTCCATACCCATCCAGTTATCGGGCATGTGCTGTTCGTCTACCACCTTATGTTCTGTATCATTCTTAAACTCCTTAGCCACTACAGAATCAAGGGGCAGTAATAGCTTCACGCCCTTTTGTTTTGCCTGGTTAATTATTTCCTGAGCTAAAGGCACCTTATCTTGTTCCAACAATGAATTGCCTATTCCATAACCCATAGCCTTAATAAAGGTATAGGCCATACCTCCGCCTATTATCAGGGTATCTACCTTGTCCAACAGATTGGTAATCACCCCTATTTTATCCGATACCTTTGCACCCCCCAGGATTGCTACAAAGGGATGTTCGGGGTCGGTTAGTGCCTTTCCGAGAAAATCCAACTCCTTTTTGATCAGGTATCCGGCTACCGCAGGAAGATACTTTGCCACCCCTTCAGTGGACGCATGGGCTCTATGGGCAGTACCAAAGGCATCATTAACATATACATCACCCAATTGGGACAAGGCTTTGGCAAAGTCCGGATCGTTCTTTTCTTCCTCTTTATGGAACCGGACGTTTTCCAATAAGACTACGTCTCCGTCCTTCATGTTGGACACACATTCCTTGGCACTTTCACCTATTACATCATTGGCTTGAACAACCTCTTTGCCTAATAACTGGCTTAACCTTTCGGCAACAGGCTTTAAACTGAACTTATCGTTAAATTGTCCCTTAGGTCTTCCTAAATGGGACATCAACACCACCTTTGCCTTATTATCTATTAAATATTTAATAGTAGGCAAAGCAGCTTTTATTCTTGTTTCATCGGTAACCCTCTTTTCATCGTCCAGTGGTACGTTAAAATCCACCCTGACCAGTACCCTTTTACCGGTTACCCCTATTTCTTCCAAAGTCTTCTTATTCATAAAATCGACTCTCCTTATTCATAGGAAAAAATGGTGCATATCCTTTAATAGACTGTATCTTATAGTCCCTTTTGTATTATGTAGTTAGCAAGGTCAACTATCCTGTTGGAATAACCCCATTCGTTATCATACCATGACACTATCTTTACCATATTATCGCCTATAACCATGGTGGACAGCCCGTCAATAATGGAGGATCTTTCATCTTTACGGAAATCTATGGACACAAGGGGCTCTTCAGTATACCCCAGTATACCCCTTAACGGACCGTCGGCTGCTTCTTTAAGGGCAGCATTTACTTCTTCGGCAGTCGTATTCTTATTAACCTCGACCACTAGATCAACAACCGATACGGTAGGAGTGGGCACCCTCATGGCAAACCCATTTAGTTTTCCCTTTAATTCCGGCAATACCAATGCAACTGCCTTGGCTGCTCCTGTAGTGGTTGGTATGATAGACTCTGCAGCCGCCCTGGCTCTCCTCAAATCTTTATGGGGCAAGTCAAGGATTCTCTGGTCATTCGTATAGGAATGCACCGTTGTCATCAATCCCTTTATGATGCCGAACTTCTCGTGAATTACTTTGGCAAAGGGTGCCAAACAGTTTGTAGTACAGGAGGCATTGGATATAACATGGTGGTTTTTAGGATCATATTTGTCCTCATTTACCCCCATAACTATGGTAATATCCTCGTTTTTTGCGGGTGCTGATATCAAAACCTTCTTAGCACCTGCCGTTATATGCATTGCAGCCTTTTCTTTGCTGGTAAATATACCGGTTGACTCTATTACTATGTCAATACCCATCTCACCCCAAGGCAGCTTTGCCGGATCCCTTTCGGCCAAAATCTTGATTTCTTTTCCGTTTACCACCAAATAACCGTCCTTGGCTTCCACGGTACCGTTAAACTTTCCAAAACAAGAATCGTACTTAAGTAAATGGGCCAATGTAGCAGCGTCGGTTAAATCGTTTATTGCCACGAACTCCATTTGATCGGCATACTTTTCCAATGCCACCTTAAAGGCGTTTCTCCCGATTCTTCCAAAACCATTAATACCTACTTTAACTGTCATCTTTGAATTCCTCCCATATTAAATTTATTTTAATGTATCTGCCGTGTGCAGATTGTTTAACGTTTTTAAGTTTACCTTTTCATAATACCATACGTCAAGGTTAACCAGGTAATCAAATCAGATCTTTCTATCCTACCGGCAGTTTATAACACATACTTTGAAGTATAGTATATCTTTTTTCCAGCGATTCTATTAATTTAGAGGATGTTTTAATTTATTTCATTGGTCCTCTTTCCACACAAAAAAAAGAAATACCCAAAATCCATATCAATTTTATAATACATTTCCGGGTATTTCAATACTTTTTCCTCGACTTGGTATAATTCTTGTATGGCCTAATACCTTTTTCTCTTTATGGATGACGGAATTCCCATCTCTTCACGGTATTTTGTTATAGTCCGCCTGGAAATATTGACTCCTCTTTCCTTTAAAATGTCACAAATAACCCTGTCGCTGAGGGGTTTTTCCCTATTCTCCCTCTCTATTATCGATGTTATAAAAACCTTTATGCTATGGGAAGAAATTTCCCTTCCATAGTCTCCCATTAATTTGCTGGTAAAAAAATATCTCAGTTCAAAGGTACCCCTTGGAGTCTGCAGATACTTTCCATTTATAGCCCTGCTCACCGTTGATTCATGAACACCGGTTAAATCTGCAACTTCCTTTAGGGTAAGGGGTGTTAAATAATTAATTCCCCTTTCGAAAAATGCCCTCTGTTGGTCTACAATTACGTTTACCACCTTTAACAGGGTATGTTTCCTATACTCGATAGCCCTTATAACCCAAAGGGCAGAATTTAATTTCCCCGTTAAATAATGGTATAGTTTATCACCCTTTTGCACATCTTGGTATAACTGCTTATAATATGGACTAACCTGCAACCTAGGAAGAGCACCTTCATTGACCATTACATGATAGACATTATCTATAACCCTCAATACTACATCCGGCATTATATATCTTACATTACTGTTGTAAGAAAATTGTCTGCCCGGTTTAGGTTCTAAACCCTTTATGATATCTCCAATCCGCTGTACTTCCTTCAAAGACAAGTTCAGCCTATCGGCGATATGACTATATCTGCCTTCGGCCAGGTCTTTCAAGTGTTCAAACACTATATCCTTGGTGGTGTTATCCAATAACCCCTTTGATTTTAATTGTATCAACAAACATTCCCTTAGACTCCTGGCCCCTACCCCAACCGGATCAAAGCCCTGTATTAGTTTCAATATTTCAGTAACCTTTTTTCGATCAACACTTAATAACCGGGCTATTTCGTGTTTGCTTATGGTCAAATATCCATTATCATCTATACTGTCGACTATGAACATACCCACCCTTTTGTCAACACCCTTTAAACCGGAAATATTAAGCTGGGACATCAAAAATTCGTGGAGGGAGGGCGCCTTTGTCACTATGTTCTCATAGGAATAATCATTGTCATCATCTACATATATGGTATTCTCCGTATCAGTTTCATAATAGGTTTTATCCTGTTTAAACATTTCCTTCCAGTCGGCCGGCACATCCTGTCTGGTCCGTTTTATTTCACCAGCCTCTTCATAGTCATCATCCTCAATCTCCAGCATAGGATTCTGTTCAATCTCCCTTTGAATATACTCCATTAACTCCATAGAGGACAACTGCAATATCTTCACGGATTGCTGCATTTCGGGGGTCATAACCAGCTTAGGCACTTGTTTAAGGGTTATATCAAAGTCCACTTCCATAGAACTCATCCTTTCAAAAACAACCTGAATCGTTACCTAATATAATCTTATGTCACAGACCTATCTTAATATCATCATTACATGTAACAAAACCACACAATTTAAATTTCCTTATATTAATATTCCACATAGATTCAAAAATTCCTTTTTTCAAATTACGCCATAAAGGGATAGACATAGTAAAAGGACCGGTATTGTTACCCACCGGCCCTTTTTTCTAATCTAACACCGTATATGCTACATTGGAAGCATGGTCCGCTATCCTTTCCATATTATTTACCAGATCCAGGAATATTACTCCAGACGCCGGTAAGCACTGCTGATTGTTTAACCTCTCAATATGACTGTTCCTCAAGGTCTCTTCCAGCGTATCAATTTCAGCTTCCCTTGGCTCAATCGTAGCAGCCAGTTTTTTATCACTATATTTCAACGCCTTTATGCTGTCGACTAATATCGCATTCACCTTCTCGTGCATGTCATTCAATTCCTCAATAGCCTTGTCTGAAAACACTAAATTATTTTCTATCCTATATTCCGCCAATTCGATAAGGTTTTCTGCATGATCCCCTATCCTTTCAAAGTCGATAACGCTATGATAAATACCGGTAATTACCTTGGACTCTTCAAAGTTTAAGGGAAGGTTAGAGATATCCACCAGATACCTGGTTATTTCCCGGTTTAAAAAATTTAAAACCTTTTCCCGTTCCATAACTTCATGTATCAATTCCTCATCCCGTTCCATGAATGCCCTGTAAGATTTAACAAAGTTTTGTTGCGCCAGCTCACCCATCCTTACAACTTCCTTTACTGCCTGTATCACCGCAATTGAAGGAGATTGAAGGATACGTACATCCAGATATTTCAATAAATGCTCGTCTTTTTTATCCTTTGCGGGTACTATTCTATTAGCCATTTTTACCAGTTTGGGGGCAAAGGGCAACAGAATTGCAGTAGTTACTACGTTAAATACTGTATGGGCATTGGCTATCTGTCTCGAAATAGAACCCGGCGACAGAGAAACAATGAGACTCTCGTAATCCGTGACGGAAATTATACCTAGGAATATTGCAGTACCAATTACATTGAACAATAAATGTATGATTGCAGCTCTTTTAGCCGCTGAGGATGTACCGATACTGGACAGCATGGCCGTTACACAAGTACCTATATTTTGACCGAATATTACCGGCAGCGCCATGTTTATATCAACCAGTCCCTGCATTGCCAAGGCCTGAAGCATACCCACGGTAACGCTGCTACTCTGGAGTATTGCGGTAATGCCAAAACCGACCAGTACACCAATAAGCTTGTTTTCAAGACCTGCTATTAAATTCAAGAATCCCTGATTATCTCTTAGGGGCACCATGGCCTGGCTCATCAAATCCATACCTAAAAACAGGATGCCAAAACCGGCTAGGATCTCACCTACCCTGCGATAAATCTTTTTTTTTCCAAAGAGAATCAGTGCTACGCCTATTAATATTGCTATGGGAGCTATGGATGTGAGTTTAAACGCAATCAATTGCGCCGTAACTGTGGTGCCAATGTTGGCACCCATTATAACGCCGGCAGCCTGGGCAAGGTTCATGATACCAGCATTGACAAACCCTATCACCATAACCGTAGTGGCGCTGCTACTTTGGATAAGAGCTGTAACACCTGTACCCACCAGTACACCCAGTATCCTGTTGGTGGTCAGAATCTCCATAAACCTTTTCATTTTATCGCCAGCTGCCTTCTGCAGACCGGTACCCATTATCTTCATACCATACATGAAAAGGCCCAGCCCCCCACCAAACTGTATCAAGATTCCAATATCCATCTTTGTCCTCCATTTTTTCTGTATAGTTTAATATGCGGCTATTCAATGATTAATTATACTCTAGATTATAATAAAATCAAAGTCGAAATTTATCATAATTTTTACTCTAAAGCCCCTGCCTGCCTTAAACCGACAAATTTTAGTTGCCTTAAGGCTTCGTATAAAACTATGGCCACAGAATTGGACAAATTAAGGGAACGGATATTATCCTTCATGGGTATCCTGATACACTGCTGATAGTTATGTATTAGCAATTGTCGTGGAAGACCGGCTGTTTCCTTGCCAAATACCAAAAAACAGTCATTGCTGTATTTAACATCACAATAACAGTTGGGAGCCTTTGTCGAACAGTAATAGAACTGCCTTCCCTTATATGACTCAACCAGTTGTGTAAAACTATCATATAATTTTATTTTAACCGATTGCCAATAATCCAAGCCTGCCCTTTTCAAGTATTTATCATCCAGGGAAAAACCAAGGGGTTTTATAAGATGCAGGTCAGTCCCCGTTGCCGCACACGTCCTTACAATATTTCCCGTATTTTGGGGAATTTCCGGTTCCACCAATACTATATTCAGTGCCATTAATATTTCTCCCTTTCTATTTTTTCCATAATATAAAACCGCATAACGCGGTTTTAGTTTTTTTACTATCTATTACCAATTAATCTACGGATAGTTTAATAATATTAAAATATTCGTCCGGTCTCCTTAGTTTCAGATATGGCCTTTTCTGCCGTATACTGTTTATTTGAGTGAAATCTATATCTGCAACAATTATACTCTCACTATCATCGCCCTTTTTTATTACTTGTCCGTCGGGATCTACCATAATACTTTGACCTGCGAAGTCCATCTTATCTTCCTGTCCCACACGATTTACCATGGCGACATAAACACAATTTTGAAATGCCATGGCTTTTATTTCGGCTTCATATATATCCAGAGGCTGTGTGTTGATATGGGCGGATGGTATTACAATCACCTGGGCATCATTTATTGCCAAAATTCTAGCAGCCTCAGAAAAATGCATATCAAAACCATTTATTATCCCGATTTTGCCTGCACCGGTATGAAAAACCCTAAAGTTGCTGTTACTAGGTGTATAATAATCCTTATTATAGAAAAGACCATCGTTACAAATATGGACCATCCTGCTGCCGCCCAACAGCTTTCCGTCATCATCGATTACAACGGATGTATTATAGAACTCGTCATTAAACCTTTCGAATATGTTAAGTATAACCACCATAGAAAGGGCGGCTGCTTTTTTAATAAATACCTGAACAGTACTGCCGTTAATGGCCTCGGCGTGGCAAAAGGGCTGCTCCTGTCGGGGATACATGGGAAAGAATTTATAAAACTGCAGCAGGGGAAAACAGATCAGTTTGGCACCTAGTGTGTGGGCCTTATCCATCAAATCCACAGCATGCTCAATATTTGCTTTTACATCCTCATGACATCTAGTCTGAACAAGGGCTATCTTCATCTAGGATGACCACCTTCCTGTATAAAGGTAATTTTCAGACCAATATCCTTCGTTCTTATTTTATCACTTTGAACATCAAAAGCAACCATTATCTCCGGCAAATTTGTTTATTAATGCGTCAGCTGCTTCCTTAAGGTTCAATGGCATATCTAGACCCAAACCGGCCTTGTTTAAACAGTTGAAAAGCTGGATCAATACCGGGGGCTTTAGATTGGCCTGTGCTAAACAGACTGTGTCCCTAAATATTTCCCTGGTTTCACCCTTTTTTATTATACTTCCCTTGTTTATTACATATATGATATCCGCTATTTGGGGTACTATGTTTACATCATGGGTAGTGATTACCATGGCCGTTTTATATTTATTATTGAGTTTATTAAGCAGGCTTATTATTTCATCCTTGGCCACGGGATCCAGGCCATCAAAGGGCTCATCCAGTATAAGGAGCTCAGGTACAAGTACCATAGCACCTGCCAAGGCAACCTTTTTCCGTTCTCCTCCACTTAAATAGTGAGGCAACTTTGTTAATAGGTGTTCTATTCCTATATCGGCAGCCACTTTAACTACCCTTTCCTTAAGCTGGTCGCCCTTAAGCCCTTGGCTCTTCAATGCAAAGCCTATGTCATCAAAAACAGTAGGGCCGATTATCTGTTCATCCACATTTTGGAATAATACACCTATTTTCTTTCGAATTTTCTTATACTCTTTGTATGGGTTGTACCCAAATACCTCAACATGACCTATCTCCGGCTTTAGCAGACCCAATATAAGGGATAGCAGAGTGGTCTTCCCGGCACCGTTGGGACCTAATACCACCACCCTTTCACCTCTGTTAACCGCAAAATCCAAGCCCCGTATTTCAACCTGGGTTCCATCGGGGTATATATATTTCACACCCTTTATATTTAATATTTCTTCTACCATCCAATCACCATCCAAAATAGCACTGCAAGTATTGGCAGTATGATACCATCCTGTTTTTTAAACGACAGCCTAGATCGAGGGTAAAGGACCTTACCGTTATAGCCCCTAAGCAGGAATATGTTATATATCCTCTCACTCATATCCATAGAATGGATAACCATTACCCCCACCATTTTAGCCGTGTTCTTAATGTTAAACAATATCTTTAAGGGGTTATATCCCCCCCTCAGCCTTATTGCAGTAAAAAGGTTTACTGCCTTAGCTACCAGCATAAAAAAGGAACGATAGGTAAGAAATAAGCTATCGATAACAATATCGGGCAACAACAGGGCCATCCATGAAAATATTTCAGTATAAGATGTAGTGCTTACCAGGAGCAAAATGGAACCTGTCGCAACCACTGCCTTTAATACTACCGCAACTCCGTAAACAGCTGATGCCGAGGTACTACTTATGGCAAATATTAAGCCAAAAATCATGGGATAAGCAAAAACACGCAACAGTTTAAGGAGGTGAAACCGAGACAGTAACAGGAACAATATTATAACCGATAGTAGAATAACTAGTTTAGAAGGCTGGTTGCATATACCTACCATAATTACTAAGCCTAAGGTATTAATTACTTTAACCAAAGGCGAAACCCTGTGGAAGAAGGAATCCCCTTTGATAGATAACCTATCAATAAATGTTATGTCCATAATCCTGTCCCCATTCTCAAGGCAGCGCCTTTGGCCTGACCTTCATAATAAATCCCACGATTAATATGGTGGCAATGATCTCTATAATGATGCCCGGAATTGCAACAGGCA
>JBMNSO010000016.1:0-22028 GCA_050945235.1 Mahellales bacterium | reverse complement strand
CTTGGCGGAAAAAATGCTGGGAAGGTTCAAGGACGAAGATAATATGGTATACCTAGGCGTGGAAAACGGTGTGGGCTCGGGTGTGATTATAGACGGCAAGCTATATAAGGGGGATGGCGGTTATGGAGTAGAACTGGGCCATACAACAGTGGATATAGACGGCCCTATATGCACCTGCGGCAATAAAGGCTGCCTGGAAAACTACCTTAAACTGCCTTACGTAATAAACCAGGTAGAAACCGCCCTTAAACTAGGGGCAAACAGCATCTTAAAGGACGATGTAACCTGGGAGTCAATCATTAAAGCAGCCCGTCTGAAGGACGAGGTATGTGTTATGGCTATGGGCCACATCATACGCTATTTAACGGTCGCCGTGGTAAACGCCGTAAATATATTCGACCCTTCCGTAATAATCCTGGGCCACAACCTGGTACTAGCCCGGGAACTAATCCTGCCCGGGCTGCAAGAAAGGGTAAAAAATCTTTATTTGGCCAGGGCTTATAAAAGAGTCAGGATAGAATGTTGCTCCTTCTTAAACCATGGCCCCATTATCGGTTCAGTGGCACTGGTACTGGATAAGTTCTATTCGGGAAAAATAGATTTCATGATGAGGAAATAGCCACAAACCGCTTTTCACCATAAAAAAATATCCACAAGCTATTATATCATCAACCGGAACAAAAGGAGGAACTCACCCTGGCTCCGGAACCGTCTTTCAATTATTGCTGTCTATATTGGGGCTCCTGCTGCTCAATATACTGCTGCCTCTGCTGTAGACTTTGAAGTGCATTTTCCAAATCCCGGGCCAGTTTTTCAAATGTTTGTTTAGCCTGCTGGTCTTGGGTTTCTAAAGCAAAGGTCTTCATTGTAGCAGCAGCGCTCTGCACACTTGCTATTACCTGCTGCATTTGTGCACCTACGGTCATATGGTAACCTCCTTCCATTTGTTCTGTGATTTAACCCTTTGGCTTAAAAAACAGGGCAGCTATAAAGGCAAAGATTATTGCCGCTGATATACCGGCGCTGGTCACTTCAAAAATACCGGTCAATACCCCCACTATACCCGTCCTCTCTGCCTCAGCCAAGGCACCCTTTACCAATGAATTACCGAAACTGCTGATGGGCACAGTAGCCCCAGCCCCTGCAAATTTAATCAATGGCTCATACAACCCCAACCCACCCAAAACCGATCCGGTTACAACCAACGTGCTGGTCATATGGGCAGGGGTTAATTTAAAAACATCCATTAAAATCTGGCCGATAACGCATATACCGCCGCCCACTAAAAAAGCCCAAATAAACTTATCCATACTAAAGCACCTGCCTTATTAAATCATTTCTATGGCTACAGCATGGGCAATGCAGGGTATGCTCTCCTTTTGCTGATAAGACATGGGTGACATCAAAGCCCCTGTAGCAACAATGAGTATTTTTTTTAGTTCACCTTTCTTCATGCGATTAAGGAAATGGCCGTATGTAACCACGGCTGAGCAACCGCATCCGCTGCCACCGGCAAATACATTCTGGTCCTTGCTGTAAATCATAAGGCCGCAATCGATAAAGGTCTCCGCCTTTATATCTATACCGTGCTTAACCAGCAAATCACCGGCAATATCATGGCCCACACTGCCCAAGTCTCCGGTGGCTATTATATCGTAATAGGAAGGCTCCCGCTGCATATCCCGGAAATGGGCCTGTATGGTGTCCACCGCCGCCGGTGCCATGGCCGCTCCCATATTAAAGGGATCGGAAAGCCCCATATCCACCACCCGGCCGATGGTAGCAGCGGTTAACCTGGGCCCGTCGCCCTGTTGTGCAACCAGTGCCGCGCCAGCCCCTGTCACCGTCCACTGGGCGGTGGGAGGCTTTTGTGCCCCATATTCTGTGGGATACCTGAATTGTTTTTCCGCTGCCGCATTGTGACTGGATGTGGCTGCCAAAACATAATCCCCATGTCGGGTATCGACTATCAAGCCGGCCAAGGCCAAACCCTCCATGGAGCTGGAGCAGGCACCAAACAATCCCAGATAGGGCATGCCCAAGGTACGGGCAGCAAAGCTGCTGGAGATTATCTGGTTCATCAGGTCCCCGCTGAGAAAAAACTGTATATCCTCTTTTTTCTTTCCCGCCTTATCGATGGCTGTCTTACAGGCCTGTTCCAGTAATTTCTTTTCTGCCTTTTCGAAACTGTCCTGACCCAGCCACAGATCTTCATGGAGGATGTCAAAATCTTCGGCCAGGGCACCTCTGGCTTCAAAGGGTCCACCCACAGCAGCGGAACTGATTATCACCGGTTTTGTTTCAAAAACCCATGATTGATGTCCCTGGAGCATTTACATCCCCCCCAACTTCTCTATGACGATTTTTATTATTGCCACTATAAAAGCGGAAAAAACACCATATACTATAACCGAGCCGGCCAGCTTAAACATGTTTCCACCAACACCTAGGACGAACCCCTCACTGCGGTGTTCTATGGCAGCCGAAGTCATGGTATTGGCAAACCCGGTAACCGGCACCGCCGAACCCGCACCGGCCCACTGTCCTATATGGTCGTATACGCCCAGGCTGGTAAGAAGAACGGATAGGATTATCAAGGTGGCCGCCGTGGGATTACCGGCGGTTACTTCCGTAAAGTTAAAATATGTCATATACAACCACTGAAGGAACTGGCCAATGGTGCAAATTATACCACCCACAAAAAAGGCTTTTATACAGTTTTTAAAGACCGGGCGTTTAGGTTCCCTGGCCTTGGCAAAGGTTTGGTATTCTTTTTGAGTAGGCGTAAGTTTTTTCTTTTTCTTATTGGACACATTTATCACCTTCTACCTTAGTAAATAGGGTTCGATCTTATTTGTAATTTCCTTAAGCCTTTGTGCATTTTTATTATACATTTCCCTTGCTTCTTCATTCTTTGTCTCAAGGGCAAAGGCTAACAGATCCGCATAGGCCTTTTCCAGCTTGGCGTAAAGGAGTTCCTTGACCTTGGGCTGGGGCGTTTGGATAGCATCGTCAAAGAGATCGATATATAAATCCCCTGCCCCATCAACCTGGCCTATAAATACATTATCAGCGGATATACCCATGGCCTCCAGCTGTTCCTTGAGCCACCGTCGGTTTAAACCCATATTTGATAACGGTTCATCCAAAATATTACCGTCCAAAATCACGGTCTGTGGTTCGGTTTGGGGAGCAACGGATACCCCTAGGTCATGGGCGGTAACCGGTTTTTTGTCGGATTTGAGCACAACATTTATATCACCGGTGGTTTCCATCACGGCAAATTCCACATCTCCCAGGTTATACACATTTTTCGAACGCAAGTCCCTTAGAAGTTCTTCGCCGGTGAACCTTACCTGCATCAAGTTTTCTTCCATTATTTTGCCCCTTTTTATAAGCACTGTTGCCCTACCATGGATCAGGTCGTGAATAACCTTACTCTTTACGGCAAGGTAATCCAGGGCAATGGGGATTGCCACCCAAACAGCCAAGGCAATAATACCAAAGACTATGTTATTAATAATACCCAGAGATATCAGGGATGCAATAATGGCAACAACAGCATATACAACAAAATGAAGGGACGACTTGGCGGGATGTCTTTTGCCTAAAATCCTAATAACAGCTAAAATCAGGAATAACATGCCTACAGACCGAAGTAGTATTTGAATCCAATCATCCATTTTCTATCCCCCTCTCATAAGCCTTTGTACTGGGGCTCCTCAAGTTCCAATGTATTTAGCCTCTTTTCTAAATCGGCAATAATCTCATGGGTTGACCCTAAAACTTCATTATACACATCCCTGGTTTCTTGATCCTGGGTCTGTGCAGAGTATATCCTCAGGGTAGCCTGAGCGCCCTTCAAACTAACCAGGGTTTGTTTAAGCTGGGATGCAACAGTCATTAGGCAAACCTCCTTATTATATATTTTTGCGTTCAAGAGCTTTTTAATACAGTATTGCAGTATCTGTTAAAATTTACATAATAACCCCCGCCTTTTCCCTGCTAACAAAGTCATTATGAATAAACGTGGGATTATTGACAGTAAGCTGGCCAATATTATTAATTATTCAACTCGGCATCCCGTACCTATTTTTTAGCTGCTTATTTGTATCTTATTTGTATTATGATTATATAACCGGAGTAAAATGCATTCCTTTATACGAATTTATGAAGATAATAACAACCAATGTTTTAATATTAATTGTTCAAAGTATTTTCGATTTGTATGATATGTATTAGATTTAAGGGCTTAATGATATTATGTTTGGGAATACTAACTTGGTATTTAGATTTGTACTTGATAAACTACCAAAGGATGGTGATTAACGCTAAATGGACTTGTCTCCTCAATTGTATCATTATTTAATACGGCCAAAATGTTTAACAAAGCGTTATATAGGTAATATAATCAGTTCTAACATGAATTTTGAGGATAAAAGAATATTGGATTTCGGATGCGGTGTAGGCAGCCTAAGCTTTATGTTTGATCCATCCTATTATCTAGGGCTGGATCATGATGAAAAACGAATAGAATTTGCCAGGCGCTTACATCCTCGATACAAATTTTTGGTTACAAGAGATGACAGATTATTTTTACAGGACCGATCCATTGATTATATACTGGTTATTGCGGTACTACATCATATACCTGACAACAAGGTGTTGCAATATCTCAAGGAATTCCGCCGTGTATTAAAGCCCTCCGGCAAAATACTGGCCATCGAGCCCTGCTTTTTTAAAGATGCACGTCTCAGTAATTGTTTTATGGGATTTTTCGACAGGGGCAGCTATATTCGCACCATGAAAGAATATTTTCGGTTGTTTGTAATGGAAAAATTTATGATAGAAACATATACGAGGTTTAAGAAACTACTGTTTTATAATGAACTCTTTCTTTGTGCATATCCCAGTTTTACAACTGTCAGTACCGGAAACGGCAAGCCAAGAAATAGTTGAATGTAATAAGGAAGAGCTGTCATTCCATTGCATGGTTAACCTGATGGACCGGTACTATCCGGCCCATCAGACTTCACAACACAGGTTTTATTGATTTTTTTCGTTTTTAAATACCCAGAAATATCTTGCTTCTGCTAAAATGGGCTTATTAAAACCCCAGCGTTGTTTAGTCCTGTTCTCGCTTCCCGGATCGTTTACAATAACCATACCCTTTTCGTCTATACCAACCAATACTATATAATGCCCGGTCCGGCTAAAGGTGCCCCTCCTTACAGCCGCCACCACGGGATTCCCCTTTTCCAATTCCCGGAAAACCTTATCACCTTGGGAAGGACTATATTCCTCCACCGTCAAACCACAAGCTTCTCCTACATCCTTAAAGTGCTCCCTAGAAGTGCCTCCGGCCTGTCTATGTCCTTTGGAAAGGGCATACCTTGAGGTGTCTATCGGGTCGATTATCCCGTCCTGGTTTAGGTCGATAATTCTATTATATCCCCCAAGGCCTGTTATGACCATGGCCGATGCCACCGGGCCACAACCGCTGGAATATATGGTCCTGCTTTGTCTAGACGACCAATCATAGGCTATATTACACCATTGGGGGTCGAATTGATAAAACCTGGGCACCCCCCTCACGGTATCGAAGGGTTTTAACCGATAATCCGTACTTATATCCTTAGGGGCAGTCTTTATATAGTCAATATCCTGTTCAACCGCCATCAATTCCATCTCTATCCGGGCTTGTTCTTCCTCCAGCCGGTATAATATTTCCTCCCTTTTCTCCATTTGGAGCTTTATATCAATTTGCTGGTCTTCAAGCTCCCTTATAATACGCCTTTGTTCCTTCATATCCTCCCGGATAGTAGCCTGCCTTTGTTCTATATCCTGCTGACACTGCTCAATATCTCTTATTATTTCCCCTTCATAGTCAGCTACTTGTCTTACAACCTCTAAACGCTTTATAAGATCGGCCATATTTTCCGATGTGAAGATCAGCTCAAAAAACCATTGGTTGGGTTGTATCATATATAGAGCCCTCAACCTTTGACCTAATAACTCCATCTTTTGATCCAACCGCTGCTGCGCATCCTTCAATTGTTGCCGAGCTTGGTCCAAATTTTCCAGGTTTATCAACAATGCCTGCTCGGTAGCCTCCAGCCGGCTTATCTTTTCCTCTAATTCATTCTCCAGTTGTGTTAGTTCCTCCGAAACCAGGGTCTGGTTGGTAATCGACAGTTGCAGTTGACTCCTAATTCCCCTTTTTTGCTCTTCCAGTTCATTTAGTAATCCTGTCGTTTTTTCCGATGCAACGGCAACATTTGTCACCATTAAAAAAACCAAGATAAAGAATATAATTATATAACCCTTGTTTTTCATCCTATATCCAGATATCTTGCTCATTTCCATGAGCATCCCAATGCCTCCCTTTGTACATCAAAACATAATACTATCCTTTGTAAATACCTATTTTTTTTGTTAAAAAGACCATAACGGCATTTATTAAATGCTATTTCCTGTCAAAGAAGGGATTCTTACCACCGGAACTCAGTGGTATGCCATATATTATCCTTACATCCTCCCCTAACAGTTTCATTTCCCTAGCTGCCATACCCACCGAAAACATAATCCTGTTATCCACCCTTGCATCCATTGCCACACTTACCGCAGAGCCTATAGCAATACCTAAGTCACCGGTGTTGAAGGCACATGGATGGTCAGGGTTTTTATCCTTCTCCTGACAGTTGTCAAATCCACATAGTCCACAGGGGTTAAGACCCATTGACTGTATCTTTGTACCTATTAAAAAAAGAACCTCACCGCTCAATATGTTATCGGCGTCCCGTAAAAAGAATTGCGCCGCAACACCGTCCCTAACCATTTCACGCATCTTTTCTGCTATTTTATCCATGGTCGCCCTCCGGACCACAGATATAACAAGATTGTCAACACCTCTGCCCTTGGGGGCTGTCCGAGCTGCGATCATCATTTTTTTTGCAATATCCAATAAGGTCTCTTCCCTTATAGCTTCTTCATGTATTAACTCCATAACTGTTCAACCTCCGATTGCTGTAATCGCAGTTTAAAACCAACCGCTTTTAGGTTTAGATAAAATTTTTGGATAAGCCTTTATCCAGAATTATACCATATAGTAATAAATTTCTACACCTCTTTTATGGAATTTCCTGCATAAATTAAGAACTTACTTAACTGAAAAAAACAATTTCCAATAAAGGAATAGTGCATTCTTTCAATATAGAAATAATGCATTCTTTGATATATTTATACTTGTCTATATATAGAATAGTTTTGTAAAGTAAAGATTTACATATAGCTTAAGACAATAGACCTTGACACGATAACATTATAATTGATAAACCACACAACCACACTCTTAACGGGTACGACCGTCCCGTATTTTATTAACCAGCGCTGCTAGGGGCGGGGTGTATATATGTATCGCATTGGTAGGACATCCTTCCTGGCAGCAGCAGCATTTTATGCATTTGTCATGATCTATTAATATCCTGTCCTGTTTTTTAATGGCCTTTGAAAGACAATGCTGCTCACACCTGCCACATTGAATGCAGTTTTTATGTTTCACCACCATCCTTTGGTTGACCAGCGGTTTGAAGGGTAGACCCAGAAAATGAACGCCTATGAAATCGGCAGGAAAAATTGAAACCACTTTGAATCCCTTTATCCTACATTCCTCGATGGTATCACCGAAAATACGAATATCCTCCAGCCTTGTGCCGGGTATTAAAAGATCGTCTGCTGCTTTGAAAATGGGAAAACGGGAGGGATTTTTGCCTATGAGTTCAACCACAACCCTATCCAAGGCTATACAATTATTACTGGCCAGTATCACTTTGGTCTTTTGGGGCCTGCCGTTTGCAGGTCCATTGCCATCCATTCCTATTATACCGTCAAGTATATTAAGATCCGGGCTGACCGTTTGGGAAACCTCAACAATCAGGCGGGCAAAATTATTTATACTTCCGGCCACCATATGCCATTTCAGCTTTATTTTGCCTGACACACAACCAAAGAGGTTTTTAGTAGCCAAGGTTATCCCCATTTGGGCATGGGTTTTTAGTTTGGGCAGGTTTATTATCCTGTCGAATTCTTCCAGGGCTGAAGCAACAGAAAGATCCCTGTATCTTCTGGATCTTAGTTTGTCCCCTTCCTGGTTGACAGGCCTGTTTTCTTCAAACTCTAAATACTCAACATCGTACTTGCTCAGTTTGTCGTACAAGCCCAGCTTTTTTACTACGCCATGGGCCGTTCCAAACATGGGGCTATCTCCGATGGAAATCTTACAATTGTAATCGGACAATATTTCCACCACCGCCGTAATAAAATCCGGATGGGTATTGGTGGCCGTTTCCACTGCCTTAGCTACAAGGAAGTTAGGCTTTAGCAATACCCTGTCGCCACTTTTTATAATCGAATCAAATCCTCCTACCAATTCTACAACATGATATATCTTATCCTTTAAATATTTATCGTATCGATCTGCCTTTAACAACCCAACCTTTATCATAAAGCCCACCTCTCAATTTGAAAATGCCTTGGACCATCCTCTGTCATAACCATCAAAACAATCTAGACACACCACTTCACCATCCATAATTCTCATTTTATGCTCGGCTGCTCCCTCGCCGCACCTATCACATACCAACGTCTTAAAGATATGTGCTTTGTCCGGCAGGCCATATGACGGGGTTTTGAACTCAAATATATCCTCCAGCCTGCTGTTTAGTATAAACCACTGACGCTCTTTTTTATCTTCTATATTGTTTACGGGTTTTAGCACAATACGTATACACTCGCCGGTTTTTCTGTTAAAAAAGCTAAAGGCCTGTTTGCCGGTATTCCTGTATAACAAGTTTCCCTTCCCCAGTGTACAACCGATCAATACCTGTACCGCATCCACACCGCAGGCGTCATTTTCCGTTACGCATACGATCTCTTCATACGTTGAAAATCCTATGCCCAGTTTTTCCATAGCACCTTGGCATGCCCTGAATCCTATTGCTAGGCCGGGACATTCATGGCCATGAAACTTAACACATTTTTCCCAAAGCCCTTTGTCCATAACTAATCCACCTCCTGTTTCCTTTCCCTTTCTATAATTCGATCCAATATTCGGGCTGCCTTTAAGATAACATTCTTGCACTTTTATTCTTCGGTGTGGTTTCAGCGCAATTTAAACCATATCCTTTTCATGACCCTGCCTAAGGATTTCATAAAGCATAATTCCTCTTCCTTTATAATTTATAGAAATCCTTATCACCAATGCCGCTGATAATTATTTAGTCAAAATTTTTTATTATATTAATAATCATATCTCCCCTTCCCATTATAACAAATTTCATCATAATAAATTCCATAACTTGTCCTGTATTTTCCTGTATTAATCAATTGTACCGAGTACAATAAGATTTTATCCAAAGTAATAAGGGCTCTGTATCACCAGAACCCTTATTCGTTAGCCTACCATTTGCCTCTTTTCATATGTCCTTCCAACTCCGCCTTGGATCTTTGTTTTATTATCCATGCTTCGTCCTTGGCTTTTTTAAATACACTTACACATGGCGGATCCAAATTAATATCTATACCCTCCTGACACAGCTCTACCATCTTGCCTGCAAGTATAATAAGCTGAGCATGTATATCGTTGGTCCTGTCGGATGTATAAATTTTGTCTGCATCTTCTTGGCTCAATTCAAGTATTTTTTCTTTAGGTGTACCGCTCTTAGGACATCTTTCCGGTGGTTCCCGTCCTTCATAGACAAACCCGCAAACTGAACATTTAAAAAGTTTTAACATCCCGTACTACCTCCCATACAGTACATATTTTCTTTTTATTCTATATACACAGATTTAATGCCTGCTAAACATAAGAAGCCTCCACAGCGGAAATATTTATATCCTCTAAATGATATGCATAGTGACCTCAATATCCCAAAATATTTTTATGTCCGTTTCTTATATAATACAAATCAACCTTGCAAATATCAGACTCATAAACATGGACACGGCGTATATGTTAACCAGCTCACTAAACATAAAAATTACATTCAAGGGCCTGAGTATACTTCATTTTGTAAAAAATATGGAAGGCAGCCATCTAAATTCCATATTCCGAATACTGCCTTCCAAATAACTATACAATGAACATATTAAGGGTGATGCCAAAGATACTTGTAAGCTTATTCAACCCTTGTATTGATGATAGTGTCTATCATTCTAACGGCATTTTCCTTTGCACATGCAGGATGGATTTCACCACTGGAGCCTAACAATAACCCGGATTCTTTTCCTATTTCCCTAATTACATATTTGACATAGGACTCCACTTCCTCCAAGGTACCCTTCCTAAGAAGGGTACCGTCGTCTATGCCACCATACAGGATTAGCCCGGGGTATTCCCTTCTCACCTTAACAATTTCCATATCGGAGTACCACTCCAAAGGATTAATACCGTCAACTCCGCTTTCTATAAACATTTCCAGTACCTTCCTTATATTGCCTTCGGAATGGTATATCACCTTTATGCCCTTTTTATGATATTCATCGGCCAGTGTTGCAATACTATTTAGCAGTATCTCTTCAATAAGCTTCGGAGATATTAATAACCCCTTTTTATGACCAATATCCGAATAGATCAATGCAACGGGTGAGTATTCCTTGCTAACGGAGTATTTTATCCAATCCGTGGCCAGTGCGGTACAAGCATTTACATAGTCCTTTATTACATCCCTATCCTCACAATACAGCATTTCAGAAAGATATTCCCAACCTATTATTAAATACAGGATGTCAAAGCCCAGGCCACCGAAGGGAGTCATATACAACTGAGGTGTGCTGCTCTTTTCTATGTTATATCTTAAGGTCCTGTGGAAACCATCGGTATATTTCTTCCAGTCTATCCTGTTTCTAAAATCCCATATTTCTTGGGTTTTGTTTGATAAATATTTCACTGCTCCACTATAACTGTCAAAGGGTTTTTTAATTATCCACCTGGTCCAATAATTATATTCCCAAACAAAACCTTCTTCATCTTCGGCAACCCATGTATCCTTCTTAACTTCCTTTACTTTAATGACAGGCCGGGTATCGTCATCCCCGAATATACCGTACAAATCCTGAGGATTTGGGAAATATGCGTCGGGCACATAGGCCGGTGTAAATTCTTGAATCAAATCCATACATTTGTCGGCCATCATATATACCTGGTCAACCGTCCAAAAATTCTTTCTTGTGCTTTTATATGAGTAATGCTCAATAACATCCTGGTTCTGTACCCAATCAGCATATGGAATCCTGTCCACCGGTTGGAAATTCAACGCCTTTTCCAGCCGGTTATATTTCTCCATGAATTTATTATTCACAATCATCACACCCCGATATGTTATATTTATATCTTTTCCTAACCCTTCTTCCACCTTAGTTGAACAACGGTGCACTGGCCCTGGGTCATGTTAATAAACTCATACTCTCCGAAACAGGCAGGCACTATTGCGCTTTGGAATAGTTCGATCTCTGTTTTAAGTTCAGGGTTGTTCTTGGACCTTATCTCAACCCTGTCACCTACAGTAAGGGTAACTATGTGCATGAATCTGCCCTGGGTATCGTTTTGAGCCACTTCTTTGAAGTGGAACCTTTCGATTTCGAAGGGCATAGGTCCATAGGAACTGTATCTATCCATGGAATACTCCTTGGTCCATTTGATTACCTTGGGCTTAGCCAGCAGATGGTCCTTAACCCAATTTTCCCGGCGCCACTGTTCCATATTAAAACCATGTTCCAAATGCATTTTCACCGGCTTCCCCGTCATGGTCTTGGTTTTATCATCCCAGGAATTTCTTACGTAGTCATAGAGGAAAAAGGAGTATTCCGTACCCGCTATACTGGGGCAGGTATCCATCTCCAGAACCATCTGATTGCCACCATGGCCGTGGGTAGTCCCCGGCGGTATCAGATAAAGGTCGCCTACATTACTGTCCCAATTGGCCACATAGTCCTTCCAATCGGGTATTGGGGTCATATTCCTTTCCGATTCCCGACACTTTCTCTCCCATTCTTCAAGGTCGACGTCTTCCTTATAGCCCATCCATGTATTGGCGCCCTCATAGGCTTCCGCTATATAATAGGTCTCGTACCTTCCCAAGGGTTCCTTGAAGTGCCTTTTAACATATTCTGTACTGGGATGATTATGGATAGGCATACTGGTCCTTTCCGCCGGTGTAGGTTTTGGGAAATATCCATCATCCAGCCATACATCCAACGGAAACAGTTCCGGGTAATGTTCATCAAGATAGGGTCCTACCAGTAGCTGACTATACTGCATTAGATTTGTCATGGGCATGTTAAGGAGTTCTTCCCGCCCCACATCCACCAGTATGCTAAGCTCCGGCCCGGCCAGCTCGTTCCAGGCATTGCATTCCAATCCGGGTATATCCCATAAATCCCTGTATCGATAAGCGCCCCATGGCCCTGGCTGATAAATCTTTACTTCCTTTATGGGATACCTGACCAGGGTCTTCATTATACCATCATAAACTTCCCGGGGAAGCATTTTGAGATCGTCGGGCTCAATTGCCTCCACATAAAAGTCCATATTTTCAAAGGCATAATTCTTCTGACGGTGAAGGAGATAATAATCATTATAGTAATATTCCTTCCATCCGTAGTTTTTGTCCGGTTCATACATGCCAAAGGGTATTAATTCACCGTCCCACATCTGCCATAACAGTGGTTGCCTGGTTTTGTCAAAGTACATCCTTATATCATAGTCATTGCTGAGTTCTTTAACAGCGGAACCACAGCCATATACTATAAAGGCATCCAGATCCTCGCTCTGCCTTACTTCCTTTAGTTTTTTCCCCAGCTCTTTTACCCTTTGGGCATCCATTATATCCTCTATGGTGCCTTGGGTATTTACCACACCGAAACTGGGATTATCCGTTATATAAGGTGCCTTATAAGCCCTTATTTCCTCCAGTTCTTTAAAGGCAGTATAAATATGTTGTGTTTTGATGGCCACTGAACTTTCCTTGGCCAAGCTGTCCAGTCTGTTGATTATACTGTCCCAGTCCACTCCATACCATCCGTCAAAGGCGATTGTTACGCCCTTGCCCCTTTTAGCCCTTTCTTCTTTAATAACGTCGATAATCTTGGTCAAGGTATTGTCACTACCGAAAACTATTGCCTCTTTCCATTCATCTTTAATTTTAATCCTGTTTTCAGCATTCCTTCGGTTTTCATATAATGGCATGCAAACCCCTCCCTTTAATTTTAAATAAACCGGTTTAGTCAAATTATACTATGTCCTTTCCAACCATGTCAACATATATATAGCAATTTATTGATTCTATTTCGCTAGTTTTCATCGGGTAGAATCTATTTTTAATTACATCTTGAAAGTCAAAGGATGCTATTCTATAATAATAATTGACCATAGTAAACTAAACCGGATTATACGATTATGGAGGTATAAATTAATTGAAGGAACTCACAATCAGAGAAATCGCAAAGATGGCAGGAGTATCCCCTACAGCCGTGTCCTTTGTATTAAACGGCAAAAAGGGCGTCAGTGACCAAACAAGAAAAAAGGTGGAGGAAATAATCAGACAAACAGGGTTTAAGCCCAATGTAAACTCCCGTAGACTATTCTTTAAGAAAAGTTTTAATATAGCCATTGTAATAAAACAAACCTCCTCACCTTTTAATGATCTATTCTATTTTGAGATCACCAAGGGGGTTATGGAAAAGAGTAAAGAGGCAGGATATAACGTGGTCTTTACTGAAATTATGCCAATGGATAACAGCTTTACCCTACCGGAGGTTATATTGAACCGGGACGCCGATGGGATTATATTTTATCAGGATACCGACCAAAGGATATTAAGCCAGGTGGATAAACTGGACATACCATATGTGGTAGTGGATGCTCATACAACAAGCCAAGACTTTACCTGGGTAACCTCTGACTGGCAAGCTGGTGCCTATAAAGCCACAAAGTTTTTATTGGATAATGGTCATAGGGATATCGGCTTTATCGGCTCAAGCTTTATACCGGACTACTATGTCCAGGCTTTTACCGGTTTTAAAAACGCCCTGGATGAAGGTGGGCTTGCCATCAATCCTGCCTGGATGGAAATTACCGCCCTGGACGAAGAAACTGCTTATGGATGTATGGAAAGAATCCTGGATACAAAATCCAGGCCCACGGCCATGTTCTGCGCCGGCGATATTTTCGCCATCGGTGCCATGAAATGTGTTAAGGATCGAGGTATTGCAATACCAGAGGATATATCCTTTATCAGTATGGACGATATTTTGTTATCCAGGTATATAGAACCCGCCCTGACAACCATAGGCGTGGATAAAGTTAAAATGGGCATTCTAGCGGTTGAACTTTTGTTAAAAAAGATGGACGGCCAAAACCCTGAAAGTATATTGGTCCCAACAGACGAGATAGTAATAAGACAGTCAGTTAAGGTTTTGAAATAGACCGACAAAAATAATAAAAACCCGTAGCCTATTGCATCATAGCTACGGGTTAATCCTCCACTACTGTTTTTCAATTTTGTATACCAGTCGATGATCCTGACCGTCAACCATTATTCTGTCACCATCGGCCACTTCTTCCTTTATTATTTTCCGTCCCACCTCGGTTTCCAGTTCCCTCTGCAGGTATCTTTTTAGGGGACGGGCACCGTATATGGGATCATAGGCCCTATGGGCTATTAACTCCTTTGCAGCCTGAGTAAGGACAATCTCTATATCCCGATCCCCCAGTCGGTTATTGATTTCTGCAATCTGGAGATCCACTATAGATTTTATTTCCTCCAAAGTTAAGGACTTAAACAGCACGATCTCGTCTACCCTGTTTAAAAATTCGGGCTTGAAATGGTTCCTCATTTCCTTCATCACCTTGTCTTTGATGACCTCGGGTATTTCACCGGTATAGCTTTGGTTTTCCAGCAGGTGGGTACTGCCTATATTGGACGTCATTATAATAATGGTATTTTTAAAATCCACCGTTCTTCCCTGGTTATCGGTCAAGCGTCCATCATCCATTAACTGCAACAATACATTAAATACTTCAGGATGGGCCTTCTCGATTTCATCGAAAAGTACGATGCTATAGGGTTTTCTCCTGACAGCCTCGGTAAGTTGGCCGCCTTCGTCGTAACCCACATACCCTGGTGGGGCGCCTATAAGTCTTGATACCGAGTGTTTTTCCATATATTCGGACATGTCTATCCTGACAATGTTTTGCTCAGTATCGAATAGGGTTTCTGCCAATGCCTTGGCCAACTCTGTTTTGCCGACACCGGTGGGACCCAGGAATATGAAAGTCCCTATCGGCCGGTCGGGGTTTTTCAAACCCGACCGTGCTCTGATGACGGCATCTACCACCACAGACACCGCCTCGTCCTGACCTATTACCCTTTTATGAAGGGCGTCATCCAGCTTTAATAGTTTTTCCCTTTCGTATTCCACCAGCTTGGTAACAGGAATACCCGTCCACTTGGACACGATAAGGGCTATTTCTTCCTCAGTTACTTCTTCCTTAAGGAGTGCTTTTTCACCCTGCAGCTCCTTCAGCCTGTTCTTTTCCTCATCCAATTTTCTTTCAAGGTCGATAAGCCTACCATACTTAAGCTCTGCCACCTTATTTAAATCGTACACCCTTTCCGCTTCTTCCATGGCATTCCGGGTGCTTTCCAGCTCTTTTTTCAGTTCCCTTATCCTCTGTATAATTTCCTTCTCCTGTTCCCACTGCTGTTTCATAATGTTGCTTTCTTCCTTAAGCCTTTGCATTTCTTCTTCTATGGCCTTCAATCTATCCTGGGAAGCCTTATCGGTTTCCTTGCCCAGGGCCTCCCTTTCTATCTCTATCTGCAGCAATCGTCTGGTTATACCGTCCAGTTGGGCGGGCATGCTGTCAATTTCTGTCCTCAGCATGGCAGCGGCTTCGTCTATAAGATCTATGGCCTTATCGGGCAAGAACCTATCGGTTATATAACGATTGGACAACACTGCAGCGGATATTAAGGCATTATCCTGGATACGCACCCCGTGATGGATCTCGAATTTTTCCTTAATACCCCTTAATATGGAAATGGTATCCTCAACATCGGGTTCTTCCACCAGCACCGTCTGGAATCTTCTCTCCAGCGCAGCGTCCTTTTCTATATACTTCCTATATTCATCCAGCGTAGTAGCACCTATACAATGGAGCTCACCCCTGGCCAGCATGGGTTTTAACAGGTTTCCGGCGTCCATTGCTCCCTCTGTTTTACCGGCTCCTATGATATTATGGAGTTCATCTATAAACAGGAGTATCCCTCCCTGGGATTTTTGGATCTCGCTCAAAACAGCCTTTAAACGTTCTTCAAACTCACCACGGTACTTGGCACCGGCTATCAATGCACCCAAATCTAAGGCAAATACCCTCTTATTCTTTAAGGTTTCCGGTACATCGCCCCTGTATATCCTTTGGGCCAGGCCCTCCACAACGGCGGTCTTACCCACCCCCGGCTCACCGATTAAAACCGGATTATTCTTCGTCCTTCTAGACAGTATCCTTATAACCCTTCTGATCTCCTGGTCCCTACCGATTACAGGGTCCAATCTATTTTGTCGTGCATCCTCCGTCAGATCCCTGCCAAACCTGTTTAATGCATCATAGGTATCCTCAGGATTTCTTCCGGTGATCCTTTGGTTGCTTCTAACATCGGATAACGCCTTTAAAAAACTATCCCTGTTTATCTTCATCCTTCTTATAGCGGCGTCCTTTTGATCTATTATCGCCAGGTAAATATGCTCTACACCGACATATTCATCTCTGAATACATCGGCCTGGTTTTCTGCCTTAACCAATGCATCACTTAACTGTCTGGACATGTATAGATTATTTTGATTGGTTCCATAAACCCTTGGCAAAGTTTGCAACTGAGTCTCATTTTCCTTTATTATTGTATCCACAGGAATACCCATTCTGCTTAGTAGCTTATGTATCAGGCCATGGTCCTGTTTTACCAATGCAAGATGAAGATGGGGTATATCAAGGCTTTGGTGGCCATATTCTATGGCGATTTTCTGGGCATCCATTACAGCTTCCTGAGCCTTTTGGGTATATTTGTTCAAATTCATATTATTCCCTCCCTTTATTTTACTTTCTAACTCCCTTTGGTCTTTTATATAACTTTTTGTTCCAGGATCTATTACTTTTTTTCGCAAGCCTTTGTGTTTCACATCTAATACATCTCTACCGGCACCTAGCGACACACAGAACTTCATGATTTTATAAGTAAACCGTTAAACAATATGTTATTGACCTTGACTTACTTTAACCTTAATTATATTATAGTATTATTTTTAATTTTTTCAACAGCTTTGATAAAATTATATAAATATTTTTATGGGAGGGCAGTTAACATAGCAAATGCAACCTTATACTATCCATGGTCTTTATTCTTCACGAATAGCAATGGCTACAAAGAAGGTGATAATAAGGCTTACGCTTGTTATCAACATACCCAACCTGAAGTTTAAGGCTTCCGCGATAATGCCTATCAACCATGGGAATAACATCCTGGAAACCGTAGAATTTAAGAACAGCATGGAAGAAATAGCCCCGGAATTCTGGGGATACCATTCGCACCCAATTGTAATAAGCAGTGGGATGAAGGCGCCGGTTAAAAGTCCTGATAATCCGGAAGTTATGATTAGCATCACAGGAGAACTCATTAATATGCCCAGGGTGAGTATAATTCCACCTATTAATCCTCCCCACATAATAAGCTGCCTTGGGGTAAAACGAAGGGACAGTCTGGAACAGGTCAATCTACCTAGTATAATGCCTATCCAGAAGACAGAAAGGCTTAGGCTCGACAGAAAGTTGGTAGAACCCAGAGAGGTTTCCATATACATGGGCAGCCATGTATTTAACCCGTACTGATGGGCAGCATACAACAGCATTATTATACATAGTATCCACATCCTGGGTATGGTAAAAAACTTTAATATATTTTTTTTCTCTTGTCGGCTGTGAATTTGTATCTCCTCAGGGGCATTACGCAGGATAACGCTAAATAATACCAGGACGACTATACACACAACACCAAGTATACGAAATACAATATTCCAATTAACCCCTTGCTGTATCAAAATGCTGGAAAACAACGGACCGATAAATGCTCCCACGCCAAAGAAAGAATGGAGAAGATTCAATACCATACCCCGTTTTTCCTGGTAAAGATCGGATATATAAGCGTTTGCCAAAATATCTACCAAATTGGTACTTACACCTAAAACAAAGAATAAACACAACAAGACCATATATATAGGTGCAATGCTTATGAGCAACAACGAAACTACGTATATCCCAAAACTTATACCTACCAGCCTGGATTTTTTCATCCTATCGGCGAATATACCACCCAGAACGAAAGCTAATATACCGCCAATACTTTGGAAAGTAGAAATCAGTCCCCCATCCGACATCCGTATGGTATATTGATCTATCAGTATGGGCATCATCGGTCCTATCATCGTAAAGGAAATGGCATATACCAATACCAAAAGAAATAGACACCTTGAAACTGCCGCCTTAGATTTTGTTGCGCTCCCGGCCATGGGCTTTACCGATACCTTAGCATCCATAATATTACCATACCCCTTCCTCTTTATTTTTTACTTATTCGTATTAATTGCCTTTGTTTTATTGTATAATACCTTCAGCATAACAAGCAAGGTCATTTTACATGGATTAAATCTATTATTATCAGTTCCGTGATTTAATATTTTAGCCATTTTAGTATCTCTTTGGGTGTGGCGTTCTTGCCATACATTAAAATCCCCACCTTGAATATCTTACCCGCCAGTCTTATAATTGCTATCGTAGTAGTTATTAATAAAATACTGCTTATCACTGTTTCCAAGACTGGAACGGTATTTAAGAATGATAGCCTAAAAAGCATAACCCCCGGAGCTGTCAGCGGGAAATATGAACCGATGCGGGCTACTATGCCGTTGGGGTTTGCAACAATGGCGCCCAAGAAAAACATCGGCAACATGGGTATAATAAAAAGTATCCCCTGGAAGTTACCGGCCGAATGGATATCTTCCATGGTAGCACCCATGCTGACAAAGAGCGCAGAAAACATCAGATACCCCACCAGGGCAAAAAACAACATTATACCAAGTTCCGGCACAAAGAGATAATCAAGCACCGGTATTCTGAAAAACAACTGAGCGGCCGGTATCGCAAAGGCTAACCATACCAGCACCTGAATAATGCCCAACACAAAATATCCCAAAATCTTACCCTGCATTAAACTGCCTGGCGTAATGGAGGAAAGCAGCACCTCAGCCATCTTGTCCTTTTTTTCCTGAATAGCGCTTTGCAGTGTCATGGTACCGGTGATGAAAACCGATATAAGGATAAACCCTGAAAAGACAGCCGGCACCACCCTTTGGGCCCAGTTGTCCCCGTCCCCGGTTAGGGAGGCCATGGTAATCCTGTAATCAGCCGTAATATCTTTTATCACGTCTTGGTCCAATCCCAATTCAACCAGTCTGTGGTTCTTTAGTATGTCGTCAAGGGCCGTTTCAAAGGCACTTAGATCAGGCATGCCCTCAGCACCGGTAAACAGGGTTACCTGTTTATCTTCCAGCACGGATGGCTTCAATACTACATAACTGGTATTGGCCTTTCCCACTATCTCCTTGGCCAGTTGCTCCTCATCACCTTGGTATTTGATCAATACTGCTTCGTTGTCTGCTACCTCAGCCTTTAGTTGTTCATACACCCCTATTTCATCGATAACGTATATGGTATGAACCCTATTGGTCTCAAAATAGCCAAGTAGGGTGGGTAATCCTCCAAACACCAACATCAGAACCGGTGTTAATATAATAGAAATCAAAAAAGATTTGTTCCTTAGGTTTCTTTTTATCTCCCATGATGCTACCTTTAAACTATCCTTCAACGGAAGCACCCCCTTTAGCTATGGTTACAAATATGTCATGAAGGGATATCCGATCCATGTGAAGCTCCCTTACATCCGCTTCTTCAGGTATGCTCCGCAAAAACTCATTAATCCTTGCATTCTTTTTTAGGTAAATGGTCTTCCGGTATTGGTCCCCCTCTACCCTGTCCACAGAGCTTAATTTACCGAAATCTATATGATGGTTTTGACCTATTATTGTGCACTTCGAATCTGCAAATTCCTCTTTTATCCTGTCCAGCCTGCCATATAAAACCTTTTTACCCCTGTTGATTAAAAAAATCCTGTTGCATAATGCCTCCACCAGGTTCATCTGATGGGAGGATAATAGAATGGCGGTACCATTTGCCGCCAGTTCCTTTATTTCTTCCATAAACACGTCCTGGCTCACGGGATCAAGACCTGAAAAGGGTTCGTCCAGTACCAGGAGTTGGGGTTCATGTATTATGGAAGCAATAAATTGTACCTTCTGGGCCATTCCCTTAGAAAGCTCCTGTACCTTTACCCTCTCCTTGCCGGCCAGGTCGAATTTATCCAAATATTCCAGCGCCCTTTTCTCCGCCCGATGCCGGGGGTAATTCTTTAACTCCGCAAGGTATAACAGCACGTCCATTACCTTAACATCCTTGTATAAACCTCTTTCCTCCGGTAAATAACCCACCTTTGAACGGACTATATCCCTGCTCCCATTGATGGAAAAACTTATTCTACCGGTATCGGGATATATAATACCCATTATACATCTTATTATGGTGGACTTGCCCGCGCCGTTTGGTCCCAGAATGCCCATAATCTCGCCCTTATAAACTTCGAAGGATACGTCGTTCACCACCCTGTTGCCGCCAAACTCCTTAGAAATACTGTCAACCTCTAATACTACCGACATCTCTTCCACCCTTGTTCATTATTAGTGCATTTTATATAAACTGCCTCAGGTTACTTAACAAATATGCTTTTGACCAGTTCATTTACATTTTATAGGCCGGGACCAAAGAATGTCAACCATAAGTTGTAAGTATGGATATAATATGGTAAACAACATTTTAATAAAATCATAGTACAAAAGGGCAGCGGCTATACTCCGCTGCCCATACAGTAATGATAATCTTTATTTTTTACCAGCTATTGTATTTCATTATTAGCTTGTGCATCCTTTGCTATCAACCTGCGTCGTCGCCATAGTATGAAAGCCATGGCACATAAAACCGCCGCCGCTGCGATGATGATAAATATTACTACATCCCGGTACATGAATGGCTTCTTAGGCAAGGGCCCTTCTGCTTGGCCATCCAGCCCTATACCCGGTTCTAGAGGAAGATCCCGTACAATTTCTACTTCTTCAACCCCGGTTATGTTAAGGTTAAGTCCCAAACCGGATAGGCTGCCGCCAGTTATATCAAATCCCCTGCCAAATTCCGTTCCTACTACCGTAACGTTGTTCTCACCGCTGCCACCTTCTATATGAAGGACATCGTTGATGTTATACATAACGCTTCCATCTTCCGCCCTCTCGGCCAAGGCAAAGGCACGGACGATGAAATCATCATTTCCTGTTTCACCATACAGCCACAGGGGTGCTTTATTAGAATATACGCTGAAGGTATCATTACCGCTTCCGCCATAAATATATGTGTCGTAGCTTATACCTCTGCTTAAGTATCCCCGGGTAGTATGGACGGCATCCATCCCGTTACTGTAACTTATCGCCCTTGCACCCTTGATATTTCTATTGGTTCCGAACATCTGGCCCACCTGGAAGAAATCACTGCTGCTACCCCCATATATTTTGGTAACCGTACTGTTATCGTCCAGATAGAATTTATTATTGCCACCTTCACCATAAATTTCTAATAGTTCTATATTACCGTTATAGTTAATCCTTTCCGTCAAACCAGGGCCGTTTATTGCCGCTACCATGTCGCGACGGAGTAGGAAGGTATCGGATGATTCTGTGCCTTTTATGATAAGCTTATCTTGGCTTCCGTCCTTACCGGTATCCCTGACATTTACGGTGTAATTGCCAGAACCGCTTATACT
>JBMNSO010000015.1:0-22141 GCA_050945235.1 Mahellales bacterium | reverse complement strand
ACCATCAGCACCAACATAGCCCTGCGGCGGCGGGAGTTTGCCATACTTAAGTCGGTGGGGCTGACTCCTGAGGGGTTTAATAAAATGATCCGGTACGAAAGCCTATTCTATGGATTAAAGGCACTGTTATACGGCCTGCCGATCAGTGTATTAATCAGTGTGTGGATGTATAACTCCTTCGGGAGTATGTTCGGGTTCGCCTTGGTACTGCCATGGAAGGAGGTAATCTACTGCATCATAGGTGTATTTGTCATAGTATTCATCACCATGGCCCATTCCACTTCAAAGCTTAAGAAGGAAAACATCATCGACGCACTGAAGGAGGAAAACCTCTAGTGAAGATATTATTTTATCTTTATCCAGATACATAGTTTTTCCTCGGCAAAATCAATGAGTTTGAACAATCCAAAGCCTAAAACACTGAGTCCCAAAATGCCGCTGAACATTTCCACGTAGTTTACCATGGACCACCGGTTCATAATAAAATACCCAATCCCATAGGTGGCAGCATAGTTCTCGCTGAAGAATAAAACGGCTATGCTGGTACCTATGCTTATCCTAAGGGCAGTTATTATTTTGGGCAGCACGGCGGGTATGACTAGGTGCCGGTATAGTTGTACCCTGTTCATGCCCAGGGAACGGGCGGATAGGAAAAGCTCCTTGGTCAGTTCCTTAACCCCTCCCCGGGTGGTTACCACTATCTGAAAAACCAGGATAACAATGATCAGTATAATTTTTGAAGTATTCCCCAGACCGAATAGGATCATAAAAATAGGTAGTAGAGCGATTTTGGGAAGGGGATAAAGGATATACAGCACCGGGCTGAAGAATTTATCCGCTCTTTCGTTCATACCGATCCATAAGCCGATTGCCACCCCTATTACTAAGGAAACCGCCACCGCCGCTAAAATTCGCCCCAGGCTGGCTGCTAAGTGAAAGAGCAGGGGATCGGGCAGGATTTTAATAAAATTTATAATGGTTTCATGGGGGCTGGGCACGATGGAGGAGGCTATGGCAAAATGGAGAATATACCATAAAATAATGATTATTAGGGCACCGTATAGGGTTTTATTTTTTAGAATAAGTTTGCTTAAACCCATTGTTCTTCCACCTTGTCCATATGTTTTCTAACCATAAGGCACATATTATAAAAGTCCATTTGTTCCCGGACATTTTTCCTGCCAAAGGTGGGGTTGTCCAAAATATGTCGTATGCCGCCCTTGCCCATAATTACGATCCTTTGCCCTAAAAATACTGCCTCTTCGATATTATGGGTGACCAACACCAAGGTCATGGGGTTATTTTTATGGATGGTTAGTGTAAGGCTTTGTATATGCTCTTTGGTTATGGCATCCAAGGCGGAAGAGGGCTCATCCATTAATAAAAGGTCGGGTTTTATGGCCAGAGTCCTGGCGATGGCCACCCGTTGTTTCTGGCCGCCGCTCAGTTGCGTTGGGTATTTATCCTTTAGCCCTTGTATACCCAGTTCCTCCAAAACGGCAGTTACCCGCCTGTGGATTTTATCCCTTGGCAATTTCCGTATATGAAGGCCCAGGGCCACGTTATGCCATACCGTTTTCCAAGGCATAAGGCCGTAGTCCTGGAGGATGATGCTGGTACTTTTACGTATTCCCACAAGTTCCCGGCCGTGTATCCGTATGCTGCCTTTGTCAGGGGGTATCAGTCCTGCCATGGCATATAACAGGGTGGTTTTGCCGCAGCCCGAGGGGCCTATTACGGCGCAGGTGGTATTTTCTTCTATGGTAAGGTTTATATCACAAAGGGCCTGTTCCCTGCCGTAGAAAACGTTTAGGTTTTTAATCTCTATCATTGTGAAGCGAACTTCCCTTCGATCATGTCTTGATATTCTACGGTTATATCAGTATTTTGCACCCTTTCTATCCATTGGACTATTTTGGCCATATACGCCTCGTCCGGCACCCGGGTGTGGTGGTATACGGGCAGTACCATCATATCCTTGATTTTTGGATCCAGTTCAAGTTTTTGTATCAATATATCCCTGGCCAAGGTGTCGTCCTGTTTTATGTCGTCTACCGCCCTGTCAAAGGCCCGGTGGAATAGTCTTATGGCTTCTTCCTTTTCTTTGAGGGCCTTGCCGGTGAATACCATGGCCTCCGGCATAAAATCGTCCTTGTTTTCAAACACCCTTTTCTCCAAACCGCTCAATTCTCCCATTGACGCCATGGGCTCGGGGATGCATGCCATGTCCATCTTACCTTCCTTGATCATCTCCAGCCGGGCCGGGATTTCGTCGATAAAGATCTTTTCCATGTTATATTTATCCTTCAAATACTCATCCGACAGGAAATTGGACACACTGACCTCCATCATCCCTACTATAATATCCTCCTTTTCTTGAAAACCCTTTTTGACCAGAAAGGGGAAACTGCCATCGGTGCTGGTGGTGATCCTTATATCAAATCCGTTCTGGATATTGTTAACAAAGGCGATTAGATCTGTCATGGCTCCGTCCAACTGACCTGCCTGCAGGGCGCTTTGCCTGTTAACGGCGTTCATATAAACTTCAATATCCATATCAAGGCCCAACTCTTTAAAATACCCCCTTTCCTCTGCCAAAAGGATGGGCGCGGAATCGGCGGCCGGCATCAATCCGATTTTAAGGGATAAGGCCTTGTCCTGTTTTATTTCCTGTTTAGTGGTTGTACCACAGGCCGTTATTAAAAAAATGACCGTAATTAATACCACACCTATTTTTTTCATACCCGTTCCTCCAAAAAAACTTGTATAGTTTTATTTTATAGTTAAAGGTTAATAAGGACAAGAATATTTGTTTTATAATTGACTTTGTAAATTATATGTATAATAATAAAAAAAATTACTTATTTATTAGGTTGGGAGTTTTTCAATGAAACAAAGGACCAAAGAAATATTTAATCTCGTCAGGGATGTGTGGATAGCCGCGAGGCCCCTTTCTTTGACCTTGGCCCTGTACTCCACAACCCTGGGTATGGTTATTGCCCATAGCGAGGACAAGCTGTTTACCCATGACCTTAAGCTTGATATATGGAAGGTTTTCCTAGTGACGGTGGCGGGGTTGTTTGTCCAGACGGGCACTAATCTTATTAACGATTATTTCGAATGCGAGTATAAATACCGCAGGCAGAGGGGTAAAAGGTATACCTTTCTGGGCAGGCAGCGGACTAAGTTTGATATCCTGATTTTCCTTTTGGGCATAGTATTCTTTTTACTAACTGCCCTTTTGGGGCTGTATCTTGTATACTTAACTACTCCCTTGTTATTGTACATTGGTGCCATAGGTATCATTGGCGGGTATTCCTATACCGGTGAACCCATTGCCTATAAAAAACGGGGCTTGGGTGCCCTGTTGTCCTTCATACTCATGGGACCCTTGATGGTATATGGAGCCTATCTGGTATTTGCCCAGGACCTTTCCTGGGCCCCTGTTGTGCTGGGCATGCCCTTGAGCCTAATGATTCCGCTGCTTATGATGAGCAACGAGCTTCGGGATTATGAGAGGGACAAGAGCCTGAATATCAGAACCCTTACAGTGCGGCTGGGCTATAGGTTTGGCAAGGGGTTGTATTTGGGTTTATTGATAGGCTCCTACGGCTTAACGGCCCTTTATGTTATACTGGGCATGCTGCCAATGGCATCTCTGCTGGTATTCGTGACACTGCCTTTGGCCCGGGCTTCTTATAGGATGGTATCCGTAGCCAGGAGGGAAGGGGTGCCCATTACCAATAAGCTGCACCTGTCCTTTGGTTTGATTCTGATACTGAGTATGATAATTTGGTGAGTCGGATGAAATGGAGTACTATAAACAAGATAAGGGTAATATAAAAGTAAATTTTTATAGACTATAACTAAGTGTAAGAATGGAGGAAACCGATGAAAAACAGAGCATGGCATACCCTTGACGTTCATGAAGTTAAGGACACCCTAAAAACATCCATAAAAGACGGGCTGTCTGAGCAGGATGCCCTTAGACGGTTAGAGCAACACGGTCCTAACGAACTTGAACATGGAGCCAGTAAAACCGTGCTATCCATGTTTATAGAGCAGTTTAAAAATTTTATGGTCATAATTCTGTTGATAGCCGCTGTTATATCGGGGCTGTTGGGCGAGACAAAGGACACTGTAATAATTTTAGCTATTGTTATTTTAAATTCTGTCCTGGGTGCGGTGCAGGAGAACAAGGCTGAGAAGTCACTGGCCGCCTTAAAGAAAATGGCGGCGCCCCATGCCAAAGTGGTAAGGGACGGCCAGCCGGCATCCATCCCGGCATCTCAATTGGTACCAGGAGATATAGTTATTCTGGAGGCGGGTGATTTCGTCCCCGCCGATCTAAGGCTTATTGAATCGGCTAATCTTAAGGTACAGGAGGCTGCGTTAACCGGTGAGTCGGTGCCGGTGGAAAAATCGACGGATGTCTTAGACCAACAAGACATACCCCTGGGTGATAGGACCAATATGGCTTATTCGGGCAGCATAGTTACCTACGGCAGGGGTAGAGGCATAGTGATCGGTACCGGTATGGGTACCGAGATGGGCAGGATAGCTGATATGCTCCAAAGGGAAAAGGGTGTCAAGACCCCCTTGCAGCATCGTATGGAACGGCTGGGTAAAACCCTGGGTATTGCGGTATTAGGGATCTGCGGCATCATATTTTTGGTGGGGTTATTATATGGCAGGGAAGTATTTACCATGTTCTTTACAGCGGTAAGCCTTGCGGTAGCCGCCATACCCGAAGGCCTCCCCGCCATCGTGACGGTGGTGCTGGCCATAGGGGTGCAGAGAATGATACGGCGAAACGCCATAATAAGGAAACTGCCGGCGGTGGAGAGTCTGGGCAGCGCCACCATCATTTGCTCGGACAAGACCGGTACCTTAACCCAAAACAAAATGACGGTGGAAAAAGTATACTGTAGTGATAATATGGTGGATATTAAAGGCATCGACGAAGGAAAAAAGGACGAAGCCTTCAGGCTGTTGATTGAGATTGGTATGTTGTGTAACGATAGCCAGGTTAAGGATGACCATGGCGATATAAAAACCATTGGCGATCCCACGGAAACGGCTCTGGTGGACCTGGCTTTCAAGATGGGTATGGACAAGACCGACTTGCAAAGGCAGCACCCCAGAGTCAGCGAAATTCCCTTCGATTCAGAAAGAAAACTGATGACCACGGTACATCAATGGAACGACGGGTACAGGGTCTATACCAAGGGTGCCCCCGATGAGTTGCTCAATAGATGTACAAAGATAATGGTTGATAACAGTGTTGTGGATTTAGACGAAGAAATGAAAAATCGGATATTATCGGCTAACCACGATATGGGCTCCAATGCCTTGAGGGTGCTGGGCGCTGCTTATAAGCACATAAACCAAATACCCCAGGGAGATATGCAGCAGGCATTGGAAAATCAACTGATATTTGTAGGACTTTTTGGCATGATAGATCCTCCCAGGCCGGAGGTTATGGATGCGGTAGCTCTGTGTAAAAGGGCGGGTATAAAACCGGTTATGATAACCGGTGATCATAAAATAACGGCCATTGCCATAGCCAGGGAGCTTGGTATGCTAGAGGATGAAGGGGAGGCCATATCCGGTACGGAACTGGACTCAATGTCCCAGCAGGATTTAGAGGATAATGTGGAGAATTATTCGGTGTATGCAAGGGTGTCCCCAGAACACAAGATGCGGATAATTAAGGCGTGGCAGTCCAAGGGCCAAGTGGTGGCTATGACCGGAGATGGTGTCAACGATGCCCCTGCTTTGAAAAGCGCCGATATAGGGGTGGCCATGGGCATAACCGGTACTGACGTTGCCAAGGAGGCATCGGAAATGGTGCTCACCGATGACAATTTCGCCACCATCGTATCGGCTGTCAGGGAGGGCAGGGTTATCTATGCCAATATATTAAAGACCATACAGTTTTTACTGTCTTGTAATATAGGCGAAATACTTGTACTGTTGGTAGCTACCCTGGTCAACTGGGACATTCCGCTACTACCCATACATATATTATGGGTAAACCTTGTCACCGACAGCTTCCCTGCCTTGGCCTTAGGAGTGGACCCGGCGGAGGCCGGTATAATGGACAGGAGGCCCAGGAGCCCTAAGAAAGGTGTATTTGACAAGGGGATGACCATCAGGATAGGTTACCAGGGCGTCATGGTGGGCGTACTCACCCTAACGGCGTTTTTGATAGGTAAGGGCGTTGACACCGCTACAGGCCAGACCATGGCCTTTGCAGTCCTTGCCATATCACAGTTACTCCATGCCTTTAATGTTAGGTCCAATGAAAGGTCTTTGTTTAAGATAGGCCTGTTTACCAATGGTTATCTCGTTGGGGCGGTGGTCGTGTCTTTAGCACTACAGTTTCTGGTGATGCTGGTTCCCAATCTGGCCCGGTTATTTAGCATTACACAGCTGAGTGCACAGCAGTGGTTGGTTGTAGTGGTTCTATCCCTGATACCCATAGCGGTTGTAGAAATATTAAAGCTGGCAAAGCTCAATTCTTTTGAAGAGAAATAAGGACCGAGATACAATAATGGTCATCTTAAGGGGGATGTATTAATTATGACAATACTGGTTACCGGGGGAGCCGGGTATATAGGCAGCCACACGGTGGCGGAGCTTGTGGACAAAGGCTATGAAGTAGTGGTTATCGACAATTTGGAAAAGGGCCACAGACAGGCAATACTGGGCGGACGGTTTTACCAAGGGGACCTAAAGGACACGGATTTTTTAGACCATGTCTTTAGCAATCATAATATTCAAGCCATTATCCACTTTGCTGCCTACTCTCTGGTAGGGGAAAGCATGGAGGACCCGGCCAAGTACTATAATAATAATGTGGTATTGGGCCTGAACCTGCTCAATAAAATGATGGAATACAACACAAAATACATAGTATTTTCTTCAACGGCGGCTGTCTATGGACAACCCAAGGCAATACCCATTACCGAAGAGGATGCTGTTGAACCTACCAATCCCTATGGCGAGACCAAACTGTCGGTTGAAAGGGCGCTGAAGTGGTACGAAGGTGCCTATGGAATAAAATATATCTCATTAAGATATTTTAACGCTGCCGGTGCCCATATAGACGGCAGGATAGGGGAAGACCATAATCCCGAGAGTCACTTGATACCCATAGTACTAGAGGCGGCTCTGGGCAAAAGGGATAAGGTCTATATTTTCGGTGATGATTATGATACCGATGATGGTACCTGTGTAAGGGATTATATCCATGTTACCGATTTGGCGGATGCCCATATAAAAGCCTTGGATTATTTGACAAAGGGCGGACCAAGCGATGTATTCAACCTAGGCAATGGAAAGGGTTTTTCCGTCAAGGAGATTATAAATATCGCAAGAAAGGTTACCGGGGTTGATATACAATGGGAAACGGCACCTAGGAGGGCGGGTGACCCGGCAGTGCTTGTTGCATCTTCCGAAAAGGCCCGGCAATGCCTTGGTTGGCAACCGAGGTATGGCGATATAAGTACTATAATCGAAACGGCCTGGAATTGGCATAAGACAAATCCCAAAGGTTATAATGAATAAAAAACGGTTTTTACTAGACACAGACTGCCCTTAAGTAGTAAAATTAAATCTAATAGCATTTGCCCAACCGTGGTTGTCGTGTTATTGGGTATCTTGCCTAATGGGTTGTTGGTCGGGGTACCGTGTTTGCATAATATTGATAACGGTGGGTGAATTGGTTGTGAGTAATATATGACATAATAATCTTAAAAGGGTTTTAAAATATAAAGGAGGAAGTTTAATGGAACAAAGATGGATTTATATCGATGGAGAGTATTACCCAAAGGACGAAGCCAAGGTATCGGTTTTTGATCACGGTTACTTATACGGTGACGGTGTATTTGAAGGTATCAGGGCATATAACGGTCGTGTGTTCAGGTGTGAAGAGCACATAAACAGACTGTACGATGCCGCCAAAGCAATAGCACTGGAGATACCCATGTCCAAGGAAGACTTGACCCAGGCCATGCTGGCCACTATCAGAAAAAATCAATTAAAGGATTCCTATATAAGATTGGTGGTATCACGGGGCAAGGGCGATTTGGGCTTAAGTCCCACCAAATGTATAAGGCCTACTATAGTGATTATAGCCGATACAATAGAACTATACCCCCCAGAAATGTACCAAAAGGGAATGAAGGCAATTACCGCCGCAACCAGACGGAACATGCCGGGGATAATTGATCCGCAAATCAAATCCTTAAATTACTTAAACAACATACTGGCCAAGATAGAAGCCAACCAGGCCGGGGTTTCGGAGGCTATTATGCTTAACCAAAACGGTCTTGTTGCCGAATGTACCGGCGATAATATTTTTATCGTAAAGGATGGGGTACTAATGACGCCTCCTATCTATGTGGGCGCCCTGGACGGTGTAACCCGGAGGACGGTAATAAGCTTGGCAGAAAAACTGAATGTACCCTTTAAGGAAAAGGAACTAACGCTGTTTAATGTGTATGGTGCCGACGAGTGTTTCTTCACCGGTACAGCGGCAGAGTTGATAGCGGTTACCGAGATCGACTGCAGGGTAATAGGCAGTGGCCAGTGCGGCCCTATAACCGCAAAGCTTTTGGAGGAGTACCAAAAAGTTGCCCGAAGTGAGGGAAGGGAAATATATTAATTCAATAAAAACAGCGCAGCCAAAGGGTTTGCTTAGCCCCCCGGCTGCGCTTAATATTTTTAAGGTGATTTTTCTATAGGGAATTGGACCATCTGCCGCACCTGTCGCCCCACATGGCGATGGTGGTACCTTCGGCTTCTACCTTTATTACTTCGCAGTTATTGGAACATCCTGTACATTCAAAAGTAGAGGGTGTATATTCTAATTTTGAAGCTTCAAAGCCCCTGAAACGGGTAGATTTGCCGGATTTTATTATGTGTTCCCTGGCCAGTATAGCAGCTCCGATGGCACCCATGACATCGTAATACTTAGGTATTATTATTTCTGCATTAATCTCCCGTTCAAAGGCGGCCTTTATACCTACGTTAGCAGCTACCCCGCCCTGAAAGACAAATTTCGGCTTTAATTGTTTACCCCGGCCCAGGTTGTTAATATAATTTCTGACCAGAGCTTCACACAGGCCGTTAATGATCTCTGCCTTGGAAAACCCGAACTGTTGCTTGGATATCATGTCCGATTCTGCAAATACCGTACATCGTCCGGCTATGCGCACCTGTTTTTTTGCGGTCAGGGCCATGGCCCCGAACTGTTGGATGGGTATACCCAGCCTTGCGCTCTGATGTTCCAGAAAAGAACCGGTGCCAGCGGCGCATACGGTATTCATTGCAAAGTCCACTATCATACCGTTTCTAATGATTATTATCTTAGAATCCTGACCCCCTATCTCAAAAATGGTCTGAACATCGGGTACAAAATTAACGGTAGCGGTGGCGTGGGCGGTTATTTCGTTTTTGATGATATCGGCGCCCACCATGGCCCCAGCCAGCTGACGACCGCTGCCGGTAGCGCCCACAGCCTGTACCTTCACATCATAGTCCAGTGATTCCCTAAGCTGGTCAAGACCTTTCTTGACCGATTCCAAGGGCTGACCGTTGGTCCTTATATAGCTGGTGTATAGTACGTCATAATTTTCATCTATGGCTATGACATTGGTACTGACAGACCCAACGTCTATGCCTAAAAATATTTCCTTCATACAAATGCGACCTCTTCCTTTTTGGTATTGTGTTCAAACTTTTTTGCCCTGATTAAGTCAATAAATGCCTCTACCCGCGTGTATACATTGGCCACGGCCGTTTGCTCGTCAATCGCCAGGGTCAGGACAGGTATATCTAGGTCTCTCATGACTGATGGCATTATACTTTGGGATACCAGCTCAGGCAAGCAGCCAAAGGGCATAAGGTGTATAACACCGTCAAATCCCCGCTCCTTATAATCCACAATATGGCCCATTGTTTCCTTGGCGTGGCCTCCTATTATTATTTCAATATACTTTTTACCCTTTTCCAGTATCCTTTCATGGAGGTTGTTATCCTTCTTAAAGGATTTCGGTATCAGGTTTGCATCCACCCATTCGGATATATACTGTGATCTTTCCACCTCTACACCCTTACTGGCCAAAAAGTCTTCCAGATCAAGGTTAACGGAAGGTTCCATAACAACGTATATCTCACCTACTATACCAACCTTGATTCGCTCTTCTTCTTTAACCTGATGAAGGGGTATGCTAGACAGCAGTTCCTTGCTTTGGTTATAGGCATCATCAAGGCCTTCCTTTGTGTCCTTTTCATTGAATAGACTGACAATTTTATTCCAAACCCGTTTGCAGTCACCCTTTTTTATTTCATGGGCCTTCATAACTTGTATCTGTTTTTCCAACTCGTCCATGTATTTCATTTGCCTGTATATTATAGTGCCTACTTGAAACAATCTTCGCCACGAATTTTTACCCTTTATTATAGAGATAATTTTTAACAGCTTCCTTATACCTATATACGGTCCGTCAACGATGAGTAATTGTGTGTCAAAACCCATATTTTTCAAAATCGCCCTTTGGGTTTCGCCGTAAAAGCCCGCCCGGCATGGGCCCTTACCGCCGGAGGATACTATCACTTCGGCACCCTTTTCTATTACCTCCAGGTATGTACCCAGCATAACCTTCATGGGAAAACAGGCAAATTCCGGGCTATACTTAACACCCAGGTCTACGGTACGCTGACTGGGCCGAGGCGGCATAATCACTTCATGGCCTAAAAGATGCATCAATTTGTAATAGTGATGGACATTGCCCATATATGGAAAGGATACTTTCATGGTGTCACCTCCACGGTCTCAATAAAATCCCTTCTTCTCAACATATCTATAAAGGCCTCCAGCCTTGTGTTCATATGACTTTCTCCTGTATGCTCATCCACCCTTATAGTCATAAAGGGTTTTTTACAGGTCTCTGATTTAATCTCCATCAGTTTACCCAGGAGTGAATCCGGGCCGCAGTTAAAGGCCGTTATATGGATTATTCCGTCTATATTGGGGTTGTCCAGAAAATGCATCCCGGCCGCAAAAGTCTTATTGGAAAAGTCCCAAAAGAGTTCCTTGTTAAGCTTTTTTATGGGTGCTTTGAGCACCTGTGGCTTTAGCATTTCAAAAGTTACAACGTTTACGTCCATATTCTTGAGCTTTGTTAAAACATCCATGGATATAAAATTGTCGTATATGTTATATACATAACCCATCAAGCCGATATTAACAGCCCTTTCCTTCTTGACCGGCAACTGGGATTTACCCTTCAAAATGTTTAATGCTTCAGTACAGGTACAGCCCTGCATATTAAGGTCCCTGAACTTAAGCCATACCTTTTCCGCCTGTTTCAAAGCCCGGGCGGTGGTTTTCTTATCTTTGTTGAAGAAGCTGCCTATTTCAATGAAATTGGTCAGTTGAGCTATATTATCGGTAGGGGCACTGACATGGGGAGCTAAAATATGACAGGCTTCATCATCAATAGCATATCTTACCATGTCGGGCATACCTAAAAATTTGGGACAAAAGGTGGTCTTTTTTTTGATTGAAATCATCCTGGGTATGAACAGACAATCCACACCCTGGTCTATAAGTTCAAAGACATGTCCCATATAAATCTTGATAGGCAGACAGATCTCAGGAACGGAATGTTTTATCCCTTTATTAATTATTTCCTTGGTGGTGGGTGGAGTAGTTATTACCTCCACCCCCAACTCCTTAAAAAAAGTTTCCCACAAGGGTATATAGTACCAGTACAACAGAGCACGGGGAATACCAACACGCATTTACCTTGACCTCACTTAATACAATTTTTGCAAATAAATATTATTACATGAATTAGTATTTTTATATAGTTACAAAATCTTAAATTTTTGTAACTATATAATACCTAAAGTATATTGTATCATTAATTTATGAAATGTTAATAAGAAATTATTGAGAATAAGGAATATTTTTAATAAATTAGAGGATGAAAATATAAAAATGTTACATTTAATAGGTTGTTTACCCAAAAAATGGACGCAATATTAAATGTTTCACCCTTAATTTTACATGGATGGATGTAACGTTTAGCGGTTTATCTCAAAAGGATTATACAACTAAAAAAGTGTTTTCAGAAGTCTTGTTACATTGGTAAAGGGGCTAAAAAACAATATATGATAGCGTTAATATCATGAAAATACTAATATAATGAAGATATGGGTGAATTATTTGTGAAAAATGATGAAGAAGTGTTATAATTGTGTTAATATTTTTTTATCTTATGTTTTTTGTTGGAGGTAGGTCATATGATTAGCGATAGAGTTAAAAAGGGCATTGAAAAGGCACCCCACCGCTCCCTGTTCAATGCCATGGGGTATATTAAAGAAGAACTCGACAGGCCGCTTATAGGTGTAGTCAACGCCCAAAGTGAGATAGTGCCGGGACACATACACTTAGACAGAATAGCCGATGCAGTAAAGGCAGGCATAAGGATGAACGGCGGTACGCCGGTGGAATTCCCGGCTATCGGTGTATGCGACGGTATAGCCATGAACCATATAGGCATGAAATATTCACTGGCTACCAGGGAATTAATTGCCGACAGTATAGAATGTATGGCCATAGCCCATGGCTTTGACGGTTTAGTGCTTATACCCAATTGCGATAAAATAGTACCCGGTATGCTGATGGCCGCTGCCCGGCTGGATATACCTGCTGTGGTGGTTAGTGGCGGGCCGATGCTGGGAGGCAGGGTTAAGGACGAAAAGCTCAGTTTAACCGCGTTATTCGAAGGCGTGGGGGCGGTAAAGGCCGGGAAAATGTCTGAACGAGAACTGGAAGAATTAGAGGAGCAGGGCTGCCCGGGATGCGGCTCCTGCGCCGGGATGTTTACCGCCAATTCCATGAACTGTTTAACCGAGGCAATTGGTATGGCCCTGCCGGGTAACGGCACCATACCGGCGGTATATGCCGAGAGGATAAGGCTGGCCAAGTACGCCGGTATAAAGGTAATGGAGCTTGTTGAGAAGGGTATCAAGCCTTCCGATATTTTAACGGAGCAGGCCTTTTCTAATGCATTGACGGTGGATATGGCCTTGGGGTGTTCTACCAATTCGATACTGCATCTTCCGGCCATTGCCCATGAAGCCGGGTTTAAAATAGACCTGGATATGGTAAACGAGATCAGCAGCAGGACACCCAACCTTTGCAGACTAAGTCCTGCCGGCCCGGACCAGATAGAAGATTTATACAGGGCAGGCGGTATACCGGCGGTTATGGCCGAGCTTGATAAAAAAGGACTGATAGATACCAGCCTATTGACGGTAACCGGCCGGACAATAGGAGAGAATATTAAAACTGCCCGCGTAAAGGATTATAACATTATAAGGAGCATAGACAAACCATACAGCAGTACAGGTGGCATTGCGGTATTAAGGGGCAACCTTGCCCCCGACGGTGCGGTGGTAAAACGTTCAGCGGTTGCGCCTGAGATGCTGGTCCATAAAGGGCCGGCCAGGGTATTTGAATCGGAAGAGGAAGTTATAGATGCCATACTAAAGGGCGGTATTAACAAGGGTGAAGTAGTAGTTATCAGGTATGAAGGGCCAAAGGGCGGTCCCGGTATGCGGGAAATGCTGTCTCCCACGTCAGCCCTGGCCGGCATGGGTCTTGACAAGCATGTGGCCCTGATAACCGATGGCCGCTTCTCCGGTGCCACCAGAGGCGCCTCCATAGGTCATGTATCTCCGGAGGCTATGGAAGGCGGTACCATTGCTTTGGTTGAGGAAGGGGACATGATAAGCATAGATATACCCGCCGGCAAGCTGGAGCTTATGGTGGACCAACAGGAGCTGGACAGACGACGCAGCAAGTGGAAGGCACCCAAGCCAAAGATAACCAAGGGTTACCTGGCCAGGTATGCAAGGTCGGTGACTTCGGCCAATACCGGAGCGGTAGTTAGATAAATATACACAATCAAGGGGGCAACTATGCTCCCTTTGTCATATAATTGTTTAAATATAATATTTTTGTGTTACCATATTATATAAAGGCTTAAAAAATGAAAAGGAATGATTTGGAATTATGGAGATGGACATAAAAAGATTCTTAATAAGGCGGTTGCCCTTTATTTTTTTAGGTACCTTTATAAGTGCAGTAACGGTGAATGCCTTGCTAATACCCCATAAACTGTTGAGCGGTGGTATTACGGGCCTTGGCATCATATTATTCTACCTATTTTCCCTACCGATAAGCATCACCGTTTTTGTTCTTAATATACCCTTATTTATATTGGGGTATAAATATATTAGCCCACGGTTCATGTACCTGAGTATTATCGGCATGGCAGCCTTTTCAGTCTTCCTTGAACTGACAAAGGGTATTGTACTACCGGTGGGCAACCCGATCATAGCAGCCGTATTTGGCGGTCTGGCCACCGGAGTAGGTGCAGGGATAGTACTCAAGAACAGGGCGTCCATGGGAGGGGCCGATATTATATCCGTTCTTTTTAATAAATATTTTTCCTTGGATATTGGCTGGGTGAATATGGCGGTAAATGCCATTGTCCTGGCCCTTGGTGCGGTGGTTATCAGCATAGAACTGGCCCTCTTGACCATGATATCCATGTTCGTGGCTTCAAAGGCCATAGACGCTATCCAGGAGGGCTTCAACCATGGTAAGATGGTAATAATAGTATCCAATAAGTCAGAACAACTGGCCCATGAGATAATGACTAAACTCAATAGGGGCGTAACCTTTATAAAGGGCGAAGGGGCATATATAAAGGGTGAGAAACAGCTTATATACTGCATAGTGAAGACCCTGGAGCTGGCCCGGCTCAAAGATATTGTCCATGCAATAGATAAGGGTGCCTTTATGTCTGTGAGCGATACCAAGGAAGTAATGGGTACGGGTTTCACAGTTACCGACAGATTCTAATAAAGGAAAGAGGGACAAATTTTGAATATAAATATATTCTTGAACAAATACCGGGAGGAGATAATATCCTCCCTTAAAGAATTTATAAGGATACCCAGCGTAATAGCCACTCCCTGTCCGGGGGCGCCCTTCGGTGAGGATATCGCCAGGGCATTGAATTTTGTATTAAACCTGGGCAGTAGGATGGGTTTTGAAGTAAAAAACCTGGACGGATACGCAGGTCACGTGCAATACGGCCAGGGTGAGGATATCCTGGGCATCCTAACCCATGTTGATGTAGTACCAGAGGGCAGTGGCTGGACCCATCCACCCTTCGAAGGGCGGGTGCATAATAACAGGATATACGGCAGGGGGGCGGTGGACGATAAGGGTCCCGGCATTGCCGCCCTTTATGCCCTTTTGGCTTTAAAGGAAGAAGGTTTTATGCCCAAAAAGGCCATACGCCTTATATATGGTGCCAATGAGGAGAACGATTGGGAGTGTGTATACCATTATTTCAGCCGTGAGAAAATGCCCCAACTGGGTCTGGCCTTTGACGGCAGTTATCCCGTTATAAACGGGGAAAAGGGTGTCCTCGTCATCCATATGGAAAGGGATATAAAATGGCAGGGTCCTCGGTTTTCCATTGAAGATATAAAGGGTGGGACGGCTGCTAATGCAGTACCGGATTATTGTACTGCCGATATTTGCTTAATGGACGGGTCGCTGGAGGGGAAAATGGCTGATCTTGAAAGGGTCTTTGTTGAGGATACGGGCTACAATGTATCGATAACGGCAATGGACGAAGGAAGGTACAAGGTGGAAAGCCGAGGCATATCCGCCCACGGCAGCACACCGGAAAAGGGTAAAAACGCCATAGGCCAGCTCTTCAGGTTCCTGCACTTCATAGACAGCGGAGACAAACAGCTAAACGATGTATTGATACAAATAGGCCGGTTGGCCATGGACCATAACGGCAAGGAAACCGGCTTGTTTGTAAGGGACGATGTATCTGGCCCCATGACCGTAAATGTAGGTATTGTAGGCAGGAAGGACCAGGCCATATACCTTAAAGTGAATACCCGGTATCCCGTGACTTATTTAATGGATCGGGCAGTAGAAGACTTTGCCCGGATGGCTGAGGGCCTAGGGTATAGATGGATGGTGGAAAACAGACTGGAACCCATATACATAGAAGAGGACAGCCAAATCATAAATACTTTGAAGGACGTGTATAAAAAAATAACCGGACAACCGTCCTATGCCTTTACCATAGGTGGCGCCACCTATGCCAGGGCCCTTAAAAACGCGGTGGCCTTTGGGCCAACATTCCCCGGTCGGCCGGAGCTAGCCCATCAAAGGGACGAGTACATGGATATACAGGACCTTATGACCAATATAAAGATATATAAAGAAGCAATGATAAGACTTTCCGGGGCGTAGCCTATTTCATCCGTTACCATCACCATTTGATTGCAAAGGGAATATATTATAGATATCTAATATAATATACCTTTGCAGGAGGTGACAAGATAATGGATGGGCAATATATGAATTATGACGATTATCAGGGAATAGATGCACAACAGCAGTGCCCCGCAGGCACCTTCACCTATACCGTACAGCCGGGGGATACCCTGTTTGCCATAGCCCAGCGGTTTAATACTACGGTGGCCGCCATCGTTGCGGTTAACCCGGGACTAGACCCCAACGTGATCTTTGTAGGCCAAAGGATTTGTATACCCGGGGCCGTTCCACCGCCGGGGGTATGTCCGCCGGGTACCTTCGCCCACACCGTGGTCCAGGGCGATACACTGTTCACCCTGGCCTTAAGATTCGGTACCACGGTGGCCGCCATTATTGCGGTTAACCCAGGGATCGACCCCAACGTACTCTTTGTGGGTCAAAGGATTTGTATACCAAGGGTAACCACTCCGCCACCGGTAGTATGCCCGCCGGGTACCTTTGCCTATACTGTACAGCCGGGGGACACCCTGTTTGCTATAGCCCGACGGTTTAATACTACGGTGGCTGCCATCCTTGCAGTGAACCCGGGGCTGGATCCCAACGTGATCTTTGTAGGCCAGAGGATCTGTATACCCAGTGTTACACCACCGGGAGCATGTCCGCCGGGGAGTTTTGCCTATACCGTAAGACCGGGCGATACCCTGTTTCTGATTGCCCGAAGATTCAATACCACGATATTTGCAATTATAAGATTGAACCCAGGCATTATCCCAAACAGGTTAATCGTAGGCCAGAGGCTGTGTATACCCCTTTAGTATAAGGCGATTTCCAAGCTGTAAAAAAAGAATACCGGCATCTATGTACCGCAGATAATCCCTTATAAGCTTTAGAGGAGTAAAAGCTCCCCTAAAGCTTATGACCTTTTTATGGGTTTGTTAATCCTAATGAAAGATTAGTATTTGTACTTATGGCATCGGTAGTGATACACTATATCTAAGGTCTAAGAACACATTTTTAGCTTGGCCAGTATTATTTTCAGTTGAATCCATTGCTTGATTATGAATTATGAATTGGAGAAGAAGTATGAAACTGGGTTTTAAGGTTAACTTTATTGAAGATATCGAGGGGTATAGTAGCAAGCTTAAACCATTGGGCTTTGACTTTATGGAAGTAAGTGCCCCTTACGAAGAGGACCCGGACTATGCGACGGCTATTATAAGAATCGCAAGGAAATATTGCCTCGGCGTATCAGTCCATGGCAACTATGGCGATGAGGCCAATATAGCTTCATATAGCCCTTTATTAAGAAATATCGGTCTTGATAGGATAAAAAAGGACATAGAATTCGCCGCCTTGGTAGGGGCCGGCATTGTGACCGTCCATCCTGGGCAGATGGGTGGATGTTTCCAACTAAAGGAGGGACATCCCCTATATGACGACCAAGCCGTGGCGGAAAATGCTATGAAAGATGATGCAATAAAGGCGCTGGCGGCCTCCCTCAGGATAATTGATGATTTTGCAGGCCAAAGGGGTATAAAGATAGGCATTGAAAATATGTGCCTGCCCTGCCATCCCATAAGGTTAGTAGAGGATATTGAATATCTTTTTTCCCTATATGAGTTTAAAAACATTGGAATTACTTTGGATACGGGACATGCTTTGGTCATGGGTATCGAACCTTCAATTTTTGTTCGTACCTTCGGGAAACGTATAATACATACCCATGTCCACTGGAATGATGGACACCACGACCTGCATTTGCCGCCTTGTTCCTGCATAAGGGGAATAAGGATGGATATGAAACAATTTAGCCGGTTTATTGAATGTTTAAACCTGTACTTGCATGGTTGTCCGATTATATTTGAGATGCTGCCCCGGAGTATTGATGAATATAAGATCTGTTGGGAAAACATTCAAACCATATTGTGAATAGGGAATACAGGTTGTATAATGAGTTCGAGCCATAAATAATTTAGGAGGTATCCCTATGAAACTTTTCAATCAATATTTTTTTGGATTTTTGCTAATCGCAATAGGCATTATTGTTGTTCTTAAATATACCCTTAATTTAAACATCCCTGTCGGACGGATTATCGCAGGTGCTATTATTATATTTATAGGTCTTTGGGTGATGGTCGGCGGTTATCATATTAAGGATGGAAATGATGTGATATTTGGAAGCGGTACTATTAAACCCACACAGCTTCAGCCCGAATACAATATAATTTTCAGTAATGGTGTAGTTGACCTGAGGGATATACCCTATGGAGACATTGACCGGACTGTAAAAATCCATGTTGTTTTCAGCGATGCAACCATAAAGCTGGACGCAGATGCACCGGTGTCCATTAAGGTTAATGCTGCCTTTGCCAGTGGAATCATGCCTGATAACACGGTGGTGAATTTTGGGGATTATACATACACAACAAAAATTGGAGAAAGTTCCGATAAACCCTTGAACATAGAAGCTGATGTGGTTTTCGGCAGTTTGAGAATAGTGGAAAATTAGCTCTATAAAACTCGTTATATTTTTCTAGTCTAATCATGGATCATATAAATTAAATTTATAGTTTCACCATATACCTGGAATATGAATATATATATAGAAACGAAGTATATACCGACCGGGAGGTGAAACTTAATGAGCGGTAACAAATACTATGACAAGGAACAAGAAGCATCGGTAGAAGAATTCGACATGGGTGATTATAATGCAGTAGCGGACAATGATACAGGAGTAAATGCACTGCAGCAATGTCCCCAGGGTAGCTTTCCTTATATAATACAGGCGGGGGACACCCTATTTGCATTGGCTAGAAGGTTTAATACCACTGTAGATGCTATAATCCGTCTCAATCCTGGAATAGACCCCCAATCCTTAAGAATAGGCCAAAGGATCTGCATACCGGGGGTTCCGTCGCCGGGAGCATGCCCTCCGGGTACCTTTCCTTATATAATACAGGCAGGGGATACATTCTTTAGCCTGGCCCAAAGGTTTGGTACCACAGTGGATGCGATAATACGGGCAAACCCTGGCGTAGACCCCAATAGATTGATGATAGGCCAAAGGATCTGCATACCGGGGGTTCCGCCGCCGGGAGCATGCCCTCCGGGTACCTTTCCTTATATAATACGGGCAGGGGATACATTCTTTAGCCTGGCCCAAAGGTTTGGTACCACAGTGGATGCGATAATACGGGCAAACCCTGGCGTAGACCCCAATAGATTGATGATAGGCCAAAGGATCTGCATACCGACAGCTTAAACTTAAGGTTTCATTTTGGCTTTATCCCATACCAACACACGATAACAGTTAATCAAAACTAAGGCATTGGATCTATATGCCACAGAATGCAGGCGTGGACCATCTAATTCAAGGTTAGACAAAAATCCGGTGTTCTTTATGCACCGGGTTTTGTTTTTCCCGTATCTTTTTTTCCGTAAATACATAGAATATATTTGTAATAGGTTGTCTTACAGCTTTTTTTAAATACGATTTCCCCCTTCGTAGTTTGCATATGGGAAATACATATAATTTAAGAAGGGTGTGTAAAAATGTCCGGTAATAAATCCTCTATTAATCAGTACAAGCACTTTAGATGGTTGTTGGTATTCGTAGCGGTGTTTATAATGTATCGTTTCTGTGAGTCCTTGAATAAGCCCCGGTATTATATAGAATCGAGTTTGGACAGCCATATACCCTTTATTAAGGGATTTATAGTCCCATATCTCCTATGGTTTGTTTATATTGGTTTCGGATTTATTTACCTAGGCTTAAAATCCAAAGGGGACTATTATAGGTTGTTCATTATGATGGTTCCGGGTTTGGTGATATGCTATCTTATATATTTTTTCTTTCCCAATGGACAAAACTTAAGGCCTGTTGTTACCGACGACGATATCTTTTCCCTTTTGATCAGGTTTATACATAGGGTAGATTCACCTGATAATGTATGTCCGAGCATACATGTTTTCAAATCTATCGTTATCCATGGGGGTTTGGTAAATAGCCGGCCCCTTCGCGGCAACGCTCTGGCTGTGGCGGCGTCATGGGTGACCATGGTCAGTATATGCGCCTCCACCGTACTTATAAAACAGCATTCCATTTTAGATGTGATATGGGGTGCTGTCCTTGGCATAGTGCTATTCCTGTTGGTATATAAGGTGAAGCTTCCTTTGGGCAGATCCATAGCTTCGCCAGAGTCTGAGTCTTGATACGCCCTATGGTTGTTTATTATGATTAATAAATGCCCACTTTTTATGTCCACAAAATTATCTTACTATTTACACTGCCTTGTAGGATAATAACGAATGCCAATAGACAAAAAACGGATGTTACAAAATTGATTGTAAAAAAATATCGAATTAACTGTAATATGTTTAAGATATACATTAATACCTCACATTAACACCTTACATCAATTATAGTAAAGACTATAACTATAGATGGAATGGAATGCCGACAAAAGATTGGATCGGGTACTTTAAGTTTAATAAAGCTAATTTAAAGCCTTTAGTTTATTAAGGTTATGCACCTTAGGCGGTCAGGGGTTCATGTACTGGCCGGATATCAATAATTGACGAATTAAGGATTTTATTGTATAGTTTTATTATATTTATTATAGGGTTTAAATAAAGGGGCGTCAAAGATGGGAGTTGTTGAGAAACTTATTCGCAAATATAGGCACTTTGGCTGGTTATCTTTATTTGGAATCATATTGATACTCTACCATTACTGTGAAAACTACCTCGAACCAAAGTACGTTATAGAATCTTTTTTGGACAATTATATTCCCTTTATCAAGGAGTTTATAATAGCCTATCTCTTTTGGTTCCTTTACATGGCTATCGGCGTTATATATCTTGGCTTAAGATCCGTTAAAGATTATTACAAGCTGATAATTTTTATGTTTAGCGGTATGCTGATATGTTATATTATCTATATTATATTTCCCAATGGTTTGGACCTAAGGCCTGATATATCAGGTAATGACATGTTTTCTAGTCTGGTCAAATTTATCCATAAGGTGGATACACCTACTAATGTTTGCCCAAGCATACATGTCTTCAATTCCATTGCTGTCCATGTAGCCTTGGTAAGGAGTTCTCTTCTTGAAGGGAAAAAAGGATATAAGGCTGCGTCATTGATTGCTATGCTTTTAATTTGCGCCTCAACCGTATTCGTAAAACAGCACTCTATTGTAGATTTAATATGGGGTGTAGTCCTCGGCTTTATTTGTTATATGGCAGTTTATAGACTGCCCGAATGGATGAAGGGTTCTTATAAGGTGGAAAAGGATGTATCGGCCCTTGAAGAATAACTGGAATACAGGAATTAACGGGATAAAATCTTAAGATTCTGGTATTTATTTCAAGCTATTCAATCGATAGAGACCAAAACCACATTATATGGCAAAATACTGCATTTGAATGTAGCATCCCAACGTGTTATAAATAAATTAAAGGTCAAGGTAAGTCAAAGTAAAATAAGTATGGGAGGTGCTATTATGTTTGGTTTGACACCCTATAATAACAGGAGGAACAATATTATCGGAAAAAGGCCCCATAATGTATTTGACATGGAAAACTTCTTCGAAAGCTTTTTTAATGATGGATTTTTCCCATCCTTTTACAATGGCGCCATGAAGGTTGATATCAAAGAACGTGAAGGTGAGTATGTAGTAGAGGCTGAGCTGCCCGGCGTTAAGAAGGAACAAATAAATGTGGAACTTAATGATGATAGAC
>JBMNSO010000014.1:0-24190 GCA_050945235.1 Mahellales bacterium | reverse complement strand
CAATTACAAAGGACTGAGTATCGGAATAGCATAGCAAACTGAGACAGCTGACCGTCAGGGCGAAAAGCGGAGTATTACCCTCCTGTTCTTGAATTACCTCTTGACATAGATTCAAAATATAACTAGCAGCACCCAGTCTCTCCAAATTCGTCCTCAAGTTATAAAAGGTCTGCTGCACATCACATTGGGATAGTATATACATACTGCCTTTCCCTTTAAACAATACATATTCCCCCAGACAAAACATTTGTGATGCCGATAACAGCCTGCTCTTGGGTTTTCTACAACCCTTTGCCAGCACTTGTATTTTCCCAAGGTTATTGGAAAACAACGTTATTATTTTATCCGCTTCCCCAAAGTTAATATTTTTTAATACTAAACCATGGGTCTTTAATAAGCTCACCAACTTCATCCTTCCGATACCCTGGTCTCTCATGAAACCAGTTATTCAATATTTACGGCCTTAGACGGTTTTTCCTTTGTTTCTTCTTTGTTTGAAGCAATCAATTTATAGAGTATATAGATACCTACCGAACCGGATTTTTCAAACATTTCCCACAATATATTAGTCATTCCAAGCAGCCTCCTTCATTTGTGGTTTGCCCCGGGTTTATTACTACACCTATAGGAAATTTTTTTATATATTTATGTTGCCCTGGAGTACTTGGGGCTATACAATGTAAAATAATCCGGTATGTATCATTCATATCCCAGGGTTCTTATGGTGGATGGGTTATTCCTCCAATCTTCTTTTACTTTAACCCATAATTCAATAAAGGCTCTATTGCCTAAAAGTCCTTCTATCTCATGCCTGGCCTTGGTGCCGATGTCCTTTAGCATCTTCCCGCCCTTGCCGATAATAATTCCTTTATGGGACGACTTTTCACAATAAATCGTGGCACCGATATACATAATACCGTTTTCGTCTCTGTGTTCCATACTGTCTATTTCCACCCCTATACCATGGGGTATTTCTTCCCTTAACAGTTCTAGCGCCTTTTCCCGGATCAGTTCTGCAACCAGCACCCGGGTAGGCTGGTCGGTTATCATGTCATCGGGAAAATATTTAGGTCCTTCCGGCAAAAATTGCAATATATCATCCAGTAACCGATCCATGTTTTCCCCTGTCAGGGCAGAAACAGGGACGACCCTATCAAAGTCCATGACTTCCGTATATTGGTTTTGGATGTTGGGTAATTGATCTTTGTCCAACAGATCGACTTTATTAATTACAAGCAATACCGATGTCCTAACCTTTTTTAATTGCTCTATTACAAACCTTTCACCCTTACCCAGGCTGGATGAACCATCTACAACGTATAATACAAGATCCACTTCCTCCAAGGCTTCCTTGGAAACCCTCATCATATACTCTCCCAGCCTGTTCTTGGGTTTATGCATACCCGGGGTATCTATGAATATAACCTGGTATCGGTCGGTGGTGATTATACCCGCTATCTTGTTCCTTGTTGTTTGCGGTTTGCTGGATATTATAGCAACTTTTTCACCTACCAGCCTGTTCATTATCGAAGATTTTCCCACATTAGGCCTTCCTATCAAGGAAACAAATCCAGATAAAAACGGGGTTTCCATAGTCATTCATCCCTTCCCGATATATATTGTCCTGTAAAGGCATAGGGCAGCAGTTCTTTTATATTAAAGCTTTTAATATCCCCATCGCTCTTACCGGTTATTATCTCCAAATCGCTGCAAAATTCTGCAATAACCTGCCGACATATCCCGCAAGGAACCACATGGGGTATATCGGAAACTATTGCCAAAGCGGTGAAATCTTTGTGCCCCTCAGAAACCGCCTTAAAAATTGCCGTCCTCTCCGCACAATTGGTTGCTCCATATGAAGCATTTTCAATATTGCATCCGGTATATATCCTGCCATCCTCGGTAAGCAGTGCGCAACCTACCTTAAACTTGGAATATGGAGCGTATGCATTTTTCAAAGCATCCTCCGCCCTTGTCAGTAATTGTCTTGCCCTTTGTGTATCCAAAAAACCACTCCCTTTTACCATAAAAACAATTTAAATATTAGAAAGGTTATTACTATACCTATAATACCCCCCATTACCACTTCGTAAACAGAGTGTATTCCTGACTCTATCCTGCTTTGAATTACCAATAAACCCAAAACAAAACCCAGTGTAAATACTAAAACATTCCCGCTAACAAAAAAAATAGCGGTTACTATGGAAAATGCCAAAGCGCTATGGCCACTGGGCATACCACCCCTTAGCCATCCTCCTTTGCCGATTTTGAATTTAAGGAATATAACCAGTACCAAAGAAACCACTATTGCCAAAAAGCTAAGATGTATGGGAGAGTTTTTCAGTTTGGTAAAGAAAATGTAATTCATATCGCTTAAACGGTCAAAGAATAATAAATATCCAACGACTACCGCATTGACCGCGGTAAGGAGCACTGCACCGGCCGCTACATTTTTGGCAATCTCTGCCTTAGGATGGTATTGTTTGCTTATCATATCCACAACTGTTTCAACGGATGTATTTATCATCTCTGCCACCAAAACCATAGTTATGGTAATATATAGCGCAATAAGCTCGGTTCGGGTTAGATCAACCATTATGCTTAGAAGGAGCACCACCACCGCTATAAACACATGTATCTTCATATTTATCTGACTCTTTAAGCAGTATATAAGCCCTGATATCGCATATTCAAAGCTATCCATCAGCTTTCTTACCTTCATACAGCTTCCCCTTCCCAGGATTGGCATAAAAATTTTTATATACATCCGGGCCTTATCCCGAATACCTATGGACGCGGTACACCCAGGGAAGACAGTATCTTTTCTTCCCTTTCCCTCATAACCCTTCTATCCTCCGGGCGCTGGTGGTCATAACCCAGCAGGTGCAACATACCATGGACTACTAAAAAGGAAAGCTCCCGTTGGCGGGAATGTCCATATTCCTCAGCCTGGGCTACCGCCCTTTCCATGGAAATTGCAATATCTCCAAGTATCACTGCCTTTAGGTCATTGTCCAAATCTTCAATTAAATATCTATCCACACAGTCATGATCATATCCATTCGGCCTGCTCTCCAACATAGGGAAGGATAGGACATCTGTTGGCTCATCAATACACCGGTACTCCCTGTTTAGTTCCCTAATCGCCTCATTATCAATTAGAATTATACTTACTTCCACATCAAACTCCACGGTCTCTTGTTTCAAGACTTGAAGCACCGCCTGGTTTATCAATTCCTTTGTACCATTATCGATATCGATAATGTTTTGTCTGTTGTCTATTAATATATTCATTATAACCCTGCCTACCCCTTTATTCCTTTGAAATCAGGATATTCGATTCGTTCATGAAAAACCCCGCATAACACCTGGGCAAAAGCCTCTGCTATTTTGTTCAAGTCCTTTAACGTAAGCTCGCTCTCATCTAGCTGACCATCATCCAGTTTATCCTTTATCAGTTTTCTTATCATCCCTTCAATCTTGCCTTGGGTGGGCTCGGAAATAGACCTTACCGCTGCTTCCACGCAATCGGCTAACATTATTATTGCTGCCTCCCTGGTTTGGGGTCTAGGCCCTTCATACCTGAAACTGTCTATGTCCACTTCATCACCGCCGTCGTTTCCATTCTTGGCTTTATGGTAAAAATATGTTGCTGGGGAGGTGCCATGGTGTTGTACTATTATATCCTGTATCATTGAAGGTATTTTATGTTTTTTGGCATATTCTATACCGTCCTTGGTATGGGAAGTAATTATCAGTGTGCTAAGATTAGGCGTGATCTTATCATGGGGATTTTCCGGCCCTACCTGGTTTTCCTTGAAAAAATATGGCCTCTTCAGCTTGCCCACATCGTGGTAATAAGCACCCACCCTGGCAAGGAGGGAATTCCCTCCGATATATTCGATGGCCCTTTCGGCCAGATTACCCACCAGTATACTGTGATGATATGTCCCAGGAGCTTCCAAAAGCAGTTTTTTAAGCAATGGATGGTTGGGAGTAGACAACTCCAAAAGCTTTGCGGGCGTTATTACATTAAATATATTTTCCCACACGGGTAAGGTGCCAATGGTCAATATGGAAGATAATATACCACTTCCTAAACCCCATAAACTGGTTGTAAATATAGAATTAATTTCACTGGTAAATATCAAGCCCATGCTCAGCAATACCACCATATTAATACAGCTTACCAATACCCCGGCCAATAATTGACTGTTCCTTTGCTGAACCTTAGCCAGCATATAAATGGCAAAAAACCCTCCAATCAAGGAAGTTAGAAAGATATTTATATCGTTACCGGACATAAGGGTTACCAATATAGATAACACCACATTTACCACTATGGCTATTCTAGGCTTTATGAGTATGGTAATAATCATGGCTCCTGCAGAAATGGGTGCTAAATAAATATTAATCCTTGAGAATAATAATACCGACAACAGTACTAATGTCATAACTAGCCCTATCAATACCAGATACTTTGATTCCGCCAAAGCTTGCCTGTCCAGTATCCTCGTGTAAAATACCATAACGAGTAGCAGTAGAAACACCAATATACCAACCCCGATATAGATGGTTACATCCACATCCAGGTCCTCCAACAAACCCAACTCTTTTAACATTTCAATTTGCTCAATGGTTACCGGCTGACCTTCCGCAACTATCAATTGACCCTTTTTATATACAACCCTTTCCACTTCCTGGGCCGCCTTTTCCTTGTCCTGCAAAGTAGCTTCTTCGTCATAAATCATATTGGGCCTAATTAAAGAACTGGCAATATTTATTCCCAGGTTCCTTACCTCATTAGAAACTTCAACTTTTTGTAGTTCCTCGATGATATCACTCTTCGCATTCTCGATGGTATCGGTTTTAATACCCAACCTTATAGCCTTTTCCAACTCACTGGCCACTGCAGTCTTGATTAATGTAATCTCAGTTTCATCGCTATTTATTATCGTATTCATATCAACGGTAGATAGCTTTATCGGAAAATCCTTAAATAGCTGTGCAATAAATACCTCGCCCAAAACTTCTTCATTGTACGCCTTTCCTTGCTCTTCTACCGTGCTGATCCCATTATTTGAATTGCCTTCCTGCAATGGATCACCCTGGCCCTGGTTATTTTGCCTTTGCAAGTCCATTTCTTTATATTTTAACTGCACCTGATATCTTATTTCATCAATGGTTTCGAATATACTCGTCATGCTACCTAAAATATCAGCGTTAATCCGCTCGTCAGACTTGTAGATATTAGGTACCGCATCTTTAGCCTCTTGGATTTTCTTTTCGGTAGTTATGCTGTCGATAACATCCTTGGTGGCCCTGATGCTTTCATCTGCTATGTCCCCCACCCGTAAGTCATAACGCTTCGGTGCCACATTGGTCATAACTATTGCAAATATAATAATATAGAATATAATACAAATACAGCTTTTAAGTATGATCCTTTTATTGAAGAAGCCCTTATTCCGAGGTTGAACCCCCGTACCCCTAGATTTTAGGTTTAAGGAAGGCATATATTATTCCTCCTCTTTTTTCGGCCTTTGTTTCTCATATTTCTCATAAGCCTTAATTATCTTTTGAACCAATTCGTGCCTTACCACATCTTTGTGGGTTAAATATGCAAAGTCTATACCCTTTATATCCGCAAGAATGTTTATAACATGCTTCAAACCTGACTTTTTCCCCATGGGTAGATCTATTTGTGTAATATCCCCGGTAATCACCGCTTTTGAGCCAAAGCCTATCCTAGTTAAGAACATTTTCATTTGCTCGACTGTGGTATTCTGCGCTTCATCCAATATTATGAATGCATCGTCTAGGGTCCTGCCCCTCATATATGCAAGGGGCGCAACTTCAATAGTGCCCTTTTCCTGGAGTTTTTGATAGCTTTCAGGTCCTATTATATCATACAAGGCATCATATAACGGTCTTAAATACGGATCTACCTTATTCTGTAAGTCACCGGGTAAAAAGCCCAGTTTTTCTCCTGCCTCCACCGCCGGCCTGGTTAATATTATCCTGCTAACCTCTTTATTCTTCAAGGCCATTACAGCCATGGAAGTAGCCAAATATGTCTTACCCGTCCCGGCCGGCCCAATCCCAAATACTATATCATTGTGCTTCATAGCATTTACATATTTCTTTTGTCCTAGGGTCTTGTACTTTATTTGTTTTCCTCTATAGGTAATGCAAACTACATCGGTTAGTATTTCCTTTATCAGCTCTTCCTTGCCTTCCCTGGCTAACTCTATAGAATATCTTATCTTGGATTTGTCTATGGTTTCATTATCCTTAAGCATCTCCAAAAGCTGGGTCACTACCTTATAAGCTAAGTCAACATTTTGTTCTTCTCCTTCAATCCATACCTGGGTTTCCCGGGCTATTATTTTTACATCCAATTCTTCTTCGATTATCCTTACATTTTCATCGAAACTTCCAAACAAGTCCATTAACTGTTCTATAGAATCCACGTGTATTCTAGACATCCGGTTGGTCAATATTCATTTCCTCCTCATAAGTATCTATTACCCTTGTTTCTCCTATGTCTTCAATAACCTCTACAGTAACTACTGCCTCCAATTTTTCTCCATTAATCATACTATAACTTGTATTTTTGTCAACTATCTCTACACCATCGGGCATAAAGGCTTGGGCTTGTTTTAATGCCAATTTCTCGGCCTCTTTTTTTGCCTCTTCTACCGATAGCGTTCTTTTTTCATCTACTACCTCATAATAGTGTTCCGTTACAACCTGGAACTGAAAAAACTGCTTCAAATCAAAGACATTACTAATTTTTTCTTCTTTCTCAAATTTGCTAAAGGAAATATCAGGATTTTTAAGGTATATGGTTTTAGAACCCAGTCTAATATATTTTTTTTCTAGAAAATCGCCCGTTCTTACGGTTCGTTGCTGATTAAGGGATACATGGGCCCTGCCTTCATACCAAGTCCGGGCTTTTACCTCTCCGATGGAATGGACATATCTTAAAACCTGGTCATCCCTGGATATTATTCCCGTTATCAGGACTTGGCCCTTCTTTACAGTGTCACCCTTTTCTACCACTTCTTGACCCTCAAGAGAATATATGTTTTCTATAATACCGTCCTTCTTTGCTATAATATCGCAGGGTATGTTCTTATCCAATACTTCTGGTGGTTTTACGATTTCAACAACCTCGACAATGGCCTTTATACCTTTAATTTCTATCCCTATCCAGGAAATGTCGCTGACATTAATAATCATTTTTGATTCTATATCGCCGATCTTTATACTGCGTTTCCAGGCACCCTTTTTTAGGCCCAACTGTTCCAGGTGATACAGTACTTCCTCCTGTTCAATTCTTTCCAGGCCTGAAATCTCTACGGTCCATATAAAGGAGGACAACAAATAGACTATCAAGAAGGCTATAAAGACCCCAACGCCTAACATCTTTCTGTGCTTTAATCTATATATTAAAAAGGGATAACCAGCCTTTTTTAGTATAGTTACCCTGCACTTTACCCTGGCCACCACCGAAGGTAATTTCTTGAAGCCCTTGATGCTTATCTTTGCTATTAAAGTAGTATAATTAATCCTATCGATATCCCATATATATATCCCCTTACTTACCATCAAATTTATGAATTTTTCAAGGGATAAACCTTCTACTTTTATGATAACATATCCCATAAGATTATTCCATAACCTAGCTGCCAACAAGGTCTTCACTCCTTATCAGTCTTTATTGGGTAAACTCCATTGTAAGAAAGTATCCGGTTATTACTATTTCGTTTTTTTCTATATTCTTAATGACCATACTATTGCCCAGGATTCTAATTATTCCTATGGTGGAGTTTATCCTAATCCTTTGGCTGGTATATTCAATAATACCTCTGTGGTTTTCTACATACATCTGATTGTTTCCCACAATATTTATCTTAGGCAGATTCAGCATGACATCCTTGGGAAGTTCTAAAACGTCGGAAATACTAGCCTTTATGTTATCCAGTCTTTTTACTTTCATCGGTTTCACCCTTATTTGTGTTGGATTTATATATAAAATGTATGCATTAATATAAAAAAAAAGAATGACAAAAGCTGTTGCCATTCTTTATAAAACCACAGGGATTAGGTGCTCCCTATCTCATTCTTTTATATGGTCTTCTGCCCCTGGGAGGAGACAATATTTGGGAAAAAATAATTCCTGTTATCAGAGTATTTCTGTTAAACTCTATCCCAAGCCCTGTAGGTTGTTGGTTATGGGATGCATTAGGTATTGCCCTTTCAATATCATTAAACACGGGGGTATTTAAGTCCGTTCCCGTTTCGTCATCACTATATATCATATCGTCAATAAAATCCTTTGCTCTTCCTTTGTTAATCCTTTTAGCCTGGTTCTTGTCCATTGACACATTCCCCTGCCCGGCAGTGGAGTATGAGCTGTTATATAGTTCAGGTGAATAGGCCATTGGGGGTTGAGGTCCCACGGTTCTAGCTCTATTGCCCTGTGCCCCTGTTGTCTTTGCCTTTGGAACTTTAAACCTTTGATCATGACCGACGGTCATCTGAACCCCCCTGGTTTCAATCCTGGAAGCCTTTGCCCTTGGAGCTTTAAACTTGGTAGATGCAGGGGGGGCATTTCTTTTTTGTTGTTTACCAGCGGAACTTATTATGCTGCTGATAATACTGAACACAATTATTATAATAATTATTTCCAATATCTTCACTTCCCACTCGGACTATTTTTTGTCAATGCTTTGAGTACTATCCGGCTTATTCATTTTTGATAAGGATTCCCGCATCTGCGTATCTGCAAGGATATTTTGCATGTTGTAATAGTCCATAACACCCAGCTTACCTTCCCTGAGCGCCGCAGCCATAGCCCTTGGAACTTCAGCCTCCGCTTCCACAACCTTAGCCCGCATTTCTTGTACAGCAGCCACCATTTCCTGTTCTTTGGCAACCGCCATCGCCCTTCTCTCTTCCGCCTTTGCCTGGGCGATACGCTTATCGGCCTCGGCCTGATCGGTTTGTAGTTGTGCTCCTATATTCCTGCCCACATCTACATCCGCAATATCTATGGATAGTATTTCAAAGGCCGTACCCGCATCCAAACCCTTATTCAACACCGTTGTAGATATAAGATCGGGGTTCTCCAATACCTCTTTATGATCGATGGAGGATCCCACGGTAGTTACAATACCTTCACCCACTCTGGCAATAATAGTCTCTTCTCCGGCTCCGCCTACCAAACGGTCTATATTGGCCCTTACGGTTACCCTGGCCTTTACCATGACTTCGATGCCGTCCTTGGCTACGGCAGACACCTTGGGCGTCTCTATAACCTTGGGGTTTACACTCATTTGGACTGCCTGTAAAACGTCCCTACCTGCCAGGTCAATGGCCGCTGCCCTTTCAAATTCCAAAGGAATATCCGCCCTTTGGGCTGCAATCAATGCATTGACTACCCTGTCGACATTGCCTCCAGCAAGATAATGGGCTTCCAACTTGTTCACTTCAACATCCAAACCTGCCTTTGTCGCCTTTATCAGTGGGTTTACAATCCTAGACGGGATTACCCGCCTTAGGCGCATGCCGATTAATGTAAATATACCAATTCTGACACCGGCTGCTAAGGCCGATATCCATAAACCAACGGGTATAAAGGTCAATATTACTATCAGGGCAATTATTATTATTACTACCAAAATGCCAATATAAAGAATCGGATCCATGATATTACCTCCTTATTTTTAATCCTTTACTTTTTCCACCACTATCCTAATACCTTCAACCTTAATCACCTTGACCTTAGTATTCATAGTAATAAACTCTCCATTAGATACCACATCTATTCTTTTGCCATCCAACAAAACAGCACCTGCCGGCCTCAAATTGGTCAATGCGATACCGGTTTTCCCTAACAAATCGGCACTCTTGTCATAGCTGCTTATATAACCCGCTTCTTTTCTTAACTGCACAGAAAGCACTATTCGCTCAAACAATTTGCTCTTAGGCGCATGTTTAAATATTATAGGTAGTATAACAGCAGTTATGACAAAGGAAACCAGTATGGTTATAAGACCGGCTGCCGGGGAGGGAGATGCCAAGATTATACTGATTACGATGCATATTATCCCCCCTATACCAACAACACCAAATCCTGGTATGGTCGCCTCAATTATAAGGAGGATAACACCTGCAATAAATAATATCACAGTACCCCAACCGGTATTACCCGCCGTCAAACTGCCCCAAAAGAACAGTGAAAAGGCGATAATGGCGATAGTACCGCCCGCCCCGAAACCTGCTGTAAAAATTTCCACTGCTATTGCAATTATTCCTATGGCAAGCAATATGGGTGCGACAAAACTGCTGGTGAGTATTCGGGCGAAATCATACCTAAAGTCCGGTTCAATTTTTACAAAGGATTGGCCATCCATATCTACCTTTGTGAGAAGATCATTGATATTGTCCGCAATACCGTCACACATGGACAGTTCCAAAGCCCTCTGGGCCGTTAGATTTAAAAGCTTACCCTTATCTATAACGCCGGGTATTTCAATATCCTTATCAGCCATGGCGGCGGCTATTTCCCCGTCTTTACCCCTGGATACTGCGGCACTCCTTAATTGGCTAGCCCAATCCGATATAATCTTCTCATCTTTGGGTATGGTCTCTGCTGAACCGATGGTGCTTCCAGGAGCCATATACATACTATCCCCGGCTAATGATATCAAAGCACCGGCCGAGGATGCCCTTTTATTGATATACGTAATAACAGGTATAGTACTGTTAAATACCGCATCCTTTATATCGATAGCTGAGTCAACCAACCCGCCGGGGGTATCTATTTCCAGGATAATGGCCTGGGCTGAATTGTCGTGGGCAAGTTCTATACTATCTTTAATAAAATTGGCAAGGACAGGCGTTATCTCACCTTCAACGGGTATTACATATATACCACCCTGATCTTGGGCATATACAAGTTGAAACAATAATACCAAGAGTATCAAGCTGACTATTGTTATTCTGCCGAGAAGCTTTAGGACGCTCAATATCCCACCTCCCATTATACTATTCGCTGTTTCCCAGATAATCCCTGCAAAAAAAATAATTATTCATGTATAACGACCATAACCTTGTGATGGTCGGATGTGCGAGTGGGTACAACGTTGTAGTCAACAACTTGTATATCATCGGTAACAAAAATATAGTCAGTACGGACATCCGCCTCACTACCCTGTTGACCACGGTACGGAAATGTATTGATATACTCTTTATTAAACACAATGGCAGTATCCTTCATTCTTATGTCAAGCAATTCCATTTCCGGATAAAAACTTTGAGCATTAAAATCACCCATTAATACTATCCTGGTGTCATAGGTATACATATGTTCATTTAATGCTTGTATCTGCATAACCCGCTCCCCATATGATAGACCTAAATGGGTTACAAATACATTATAGTGTACCCCGTTAATATCCAGTTTACATCTCAACAAACCCCTGGGTTCCCTAAACCCCGGAACCCTAATATTACTCCAATCAATAATCCTGTGTTTAGTTAATAAGGCATTGCCAAACTTTATTCCTAATATGTTTATGGTTTCACCATAAACGTAATTCATCCCCAATCTGTCGGCTATCGTCTTTGCCTGATTATCGAATCCCGATCTGTATATAAACTTATCTACTTCCTGCAGGCCAATAACATCTACATCCATTTGCCGGATTTCTTCAATAACTGCATCTATATCTACAACACCATCGGGGTTAATAGCCGAGTGTATATTATAGGTAGCCATACGAATTTGGTTTTGCGGGTCCATGGCATCGAAATCTTCATCTTTCAGCATCATATCCCCGTCATAACCGGAGTGCTCTATTTTGGGCCGTGCGTTTCTGAATCTATCACTTGTTACTAAAACCGAGTCGGAGTTATTTGTGGTGAAAATATGGAAATAGTTGCCGTTTATCGGGACATTGACTATTACTATATAAATAAGAACTGCTATACATAACAAACCCAGATATGAAGTAACCCTCCTAGTCATGGACCCACCCCTGAATTATGCAAAATATTATGTAACATATATATTATACTATATAAGTAATATATATAGGGTGGATATAGACATTATTATCGCCCTACAGGTTTAATTATTTATTGGAACTTATGGAAAAATATAAGCAATTACCCTAGTAATGGATAACTGCTTATATTTATAATTCTAATCCGACTTTACGGATTTTGTATCAATCTTTAGTTAACAAAATATATTAATACTTTCTTTTTCTGGCTGCCTCTGCCTTCTTTTTTCGCTTTACGCTGGGTTTTTCATAATGTTCCCTTTTTCTAATTTCAGATAATACCCCTGATTTAGCGCACTTTTTCTTGAACCTCTTAAGAGCACTATCTAAACTTTCGTTTTCCCCGACTCTAATCTCTGACATATCTTTCCCTCCCTCCACTAGCAACAATTGTGCATTGAATACCGCTCCAGAAGCTAGTCTGTCCAATATTGGGAATGCCTTAACATAGCACATATTATATTATAACTTACTATTTTTCGCCATGTCAAGTAGTACAAATTTCAAAAAGTCTGGCACCATCAACCGGGAGGCCATTGAAGACTTCTTCCTGCCAATAGGTGAAAATGAATATGCTGTACTGTTTGACCCCCATCCTGACCGCAGTTCATAACAATTCTGAAACCGTCTCTATCAAAACCTCGCTGCCTTGCAATATTCTTTGCTACCATGTATATATGGGCAATAATATCTCCGTCCTTCGAATCCACTTCCATTAGAGAATCAAAATGCTGTTTCGGTATTAACAGAAAATGAATCGGGGCCTGGGGATTAATATCTTTAAACACCATTATCCTATCATCCTCATACTCTATCTGGGTCGGTATGGTTCCCTTAACAATACTACAAAATATACAGTCTGACATGCGTAATCCTCCCTTCTATATTGATTATAACAACCTACATAACAGGCTGACCTAAAACACAATCACCCTTGTTGTCCTTTAACAACACCTTTACTAACTCTCCCTGATATTCCTCCCCAATTTTGCAAGCAACCTTTACATAAGTATCGGTGTAACCTTCCAAATAACCGGGCATGGTATTCACCTGTTGCTCAAGTAATACTTCCACTTCTTGGCCCAAAAAACCCATTATATAATTCCTTTCCATAAGCGAGCCAAGCCTTATCAAATGGGAACTGCGCCTTTCCTTTTCAACGCCGTCCACCTGGTCTTTGAACCTGGCAGCCGGGGTACCTGCCCTTGGGGAATATTTAAATACATGTATTTTACTAAAACCTATATCCCGTACAAAAGTGTAACTGACAACGAAATCCTCCTCAGTTTCGCCCGGGAAGCCTACCATTACATCGGTAGTAATGGATACCTGGGGAATAGCCTGCCTTAAATTGTTTACTATCCTACGGTATAGATCGGTATTATATTTTCTATTCATCCGCCTTAGTGTTCGATCACATCCGCTTTGTAGTGATATATGAAAATGACGGCACACTTTAGGAAGTTCCTTTATGCTTGAAATAAAATCATCAGTCAATAGAGTAGGTTCAATGGAACTAAGCCTTATCCGCTTTATACCATCAACACAATGGATATCCTTAATTATATCTAATAATGTGACGCCGTCCAAATCCAACCCGTAGGAGGCTATATGTATTCCCGTAAGGACCACTTCCTTAAAGCCGTATCCTGCCAACCTATTAACCTCATTTATTATGTCAGCTCTTCTCCTGCTTCTTACCTTCCCCCGAGCATAGGGAATTATACAGTAGCTGCAATACTGGTTACAACCTTCCTGCAACTTAATGAAAGCCCTGGTACGACCTTGATATGCCTGAATGGGTAGCTCTTCGAAAGCCTCCTGCTCCATAATATCCCTTACCCAGTTTAATGGCTCCCTGGTCTGCTTAAACCTTTCCACCAACCGAACAATCTTATGACGGTCCCTGGTCCCTATTACTAAACTAACACCTTCTATAGACAATACTTCCTCCGGCGCCCTTTGGGCATAACAGCCTACTACAGCAATTATAGCATCGGGATTCCTGTCCCTGGCTTGCCTTATCACTTGCCTGGACTTCCTATCGCCCAAATTGGTCACGGTACACGTATTTATTACATAAACATCCGCTCGGCTATCGAATTCTACTATTTCATACCCTGCTTGTTTAAACAACTCTAACATGGATTGGGTATCATATTGGTTAACCTTGCAGCCCAAGGTATAAAAGGCCACCTTCTGCAAAAATTTAACCTCCTAGCTGTCCCCATTGGAACATGATTATGGAAAGTAGGCACAGTCCTACCGTTTCAGTCCTTAGTATACGGGGCCCCAAAGTTACAGGGAGCAACCCCTCTTTGACGGCAAGTTCTATCTCGCTGTCATCATATCCACCTTCTGGTCCTACAAATATTCCAATGGTATTTATTCTATTACCTGCATTGTCAAGAAGGGTTCTTATACCCCTCTCTTTTTCCAGTTCCCAAGGCAATATGTTTAATTGATTGCCCTTTGCCTGTTTTATAGCCTCGGCAAAAGTACATGGGCTGTTTACTTCGGGAATAATTCCCCTTCCACATTGTTTAGATGCTTCTTTTGATATCCTATACCAGCGTTTTCGTTTGTTCTCCCAGTCTTGTTCCGATTGTAATGCCACCACAGTCCTTCGGCAAATAACGGGCACTATGGAATATCCCCCAAGTTCTACCCATTTTTGTACGATGGTATCCATCTTTGAGCCCTTGGGTATACCTTGATACAGGGTAACCCTTATCTTAGGTTCCACATCAATTTTCTGGCGTTGTATTACACAGCCCTTGACTTCAAACTTATCTACGGATTCGATACGCACTTTATATCGTACACAACTATTGTCCCGGGCATATATAACATCCCCCGGCCCTAGACGGAGCACCTTTTTTATATGTTGCACATCCTGCCCTGTTATTAGGATAAGGTCATCCTTTATTTGATCCTTATCTACATGAAAATTATGCATCCCCTATTCATCCTTATCCTGATATAGAGTCGCCGCTAATGCCACCCACTCGCCCTTTATATATATATCTAAAATACTAAAACCGGTTTCTTGAATAATTTTTACTACTTCCTGCTGCCTGTCCTTTATAATGCCGGAAACAATAAGTATTCCCCCTGGGTTTATCAAGGGCTTTACACTAGGCATCATATCTATTATAATATCCGCCACAATATTGGCAATTATTATATCCTGGGGCTGGCCGATATTTTCCAACAAGTTGCCCTGCTTTATTGTCACCCTATCTTCCACACCATTGATGGAGACATTTTCCTTGGCTACTTTAACAGCCAAGCTATCTATATCTATCCCCAGAACTTTTTTACATCCGAGTTTGGCCGCTGTTATGGCCAGGATTCCTGTGCCACAGCCCACATCCACTGCGGTTTGACCCGGCGAAACATACTTTTCAATAAGTTCCATGGACATGGTTGTAGTTTCATGGGTACCTGTACCAAAGGCTGCCCCAGGATCCAATTCTATTATTATTTCGTCACCATTAGGATGATACTGTTCCCATGACGGTTTTATTACTATATTATTGCCCACTCTCATGGGTTTATAATATTGTTTCCATGAATTGGCCCAGTCCTCTTCCTTTATCTTTGTCATTGTAACACTGCCCGCACCCTTGTCCAAACCATAGGAAGGTATGTCTTCGATGCCTTCCTTAATAAACCTAACCCTACCATGAAGATCGTGGTCATCTTGAAAGTATCCCTTAACTAGCACTGCATCTTCCAGATATTCAAAGAGACTGGGGTCTATATAATTCCAATCATCGCCTTCCTTTTGGTAGGTATATATATCATGGGGATCTTCGATGACTACGCCCCCGGCTCCCACCCGGTAAAACAAATCAGCGACGGCTTCCACTGCCTGGCTGGTGGTCTTCACCACAATTTCTACCCAATCCATGGTTATCAATCTCCATCAAAGTATTTTTCAGAGGGGTATAGCAAACTATACCCCAAATGCATCCTTCATCTTATCAAAGAATGACTTCTTATTCTCATGATATTCACTGCCCTGGGTCATTTCATCGAACTTTTTCAACAGTTCCTTTTGTTCCTCAGTTAGCTTCCTGGGTACTTCAACATTAACCTTAACATACTGATCCCCCCGTCCATAGCCACGAACACTGGGTATACCCTTTCCCCTCAGCCTGAATACCGTACCGCTTTGGGTACCCTCGGGTATGGTATATTTCACCTTCCCATTCAAAGTTGGTACCTCCAGTTCACCACCCAAAGATGCTTGGACGAAAGTTATGGGAATATCACAGTAAATGTCCTGTCCCTTGCGTTCAAAGAGTTTGTGGGGTTTTACAGATATATATACATATAAGTCTCCCGGATAACCTCCCCGTACTCCAGCCTCCCCCTCGCCTCTTAAGGTTATGGCTTGCCCATTGTCTATCCCTGCAGGAATGTTTAAATTTATTTTCCTACGTTTTCTTACCCTACCCTTGCCTTTACATTTTGTACATGGGTCGGTTATAATCTTGCCTTGACCGTTACATTTACTACATGTCTTTACATTTACAAACCTACCAAAGGCGGTGGATTGGGCATATTGCACTTGACCAGTGCCGTTACAGGAAGGACAGACCTTTGGATCATGGCCGGGTTCAGAACCATTGCCCCCACATCTTGGACAGTCCTCCAAGCGGGTGATATCTATCTCTTTATTAACTCCAAAGGCGGCTTCCTTAAAGGAAATCTCCAAGTCATACCTAATATCCGCACCCTTCTGAGGCCTGTTGGTATTCCTTTTAGTACTGCCAAAGCCGTCTCCAAAAAACATATCAAAGATATCACCAAAACCACCCTGTCCAAAGCCCTCAAAGCCTCCGAAGCCTCCGAAACCTTCAAAGCCTCCAAACCCGTTCTGACCGTTAAATGAATGGCCGAACTGGTCATACTTACTCCTCTTTTGGGGGTCTCCCAATACCTCATAGGCTTCATTCACTTCTTTGAATTTGGCTTCGGCTTCCTTGTCATTGGGATTAACGTCAGGGTGATACTTCTTTGCCAATCTTCTATATGCCCTCTTGATCTCATCATCCGATGCGTTTTTATCTACTCCCAATACTTCATAATAATCTCTTTTAGCCATCGATTCACCACCTTCCATACAATGGGAATAACGAACAATACCCCTTTAAAAAGCCAAAGCCGAATGGCTTTGGCTTTTTATTTGTCTTAAAATATTATACTATACTTTCCTTTACTTGTCATCGTCAACTACTTCATAATCGGCATCTACCACATTATCATCCTTTTTATTTTCTTGGTTGGGTGGGTTGCCTCCCGGCTGCTGACCGGTCTGCTGGTACACCTTCCCAAAGACGCTATATGAAACCTTCGACAGATCCTCTACCGCCTTTAAAATAGCGTCGTTATCCTGCCCCTCCAAGGCCTTCTTAACCTTATCAATCTCATCGTTGATAGCCGCTTTATCTGTTTCACTTATTTTATCTCCCAATTCCTTCATGGTTTTTTCTGTCTGGTATACTAAGGAATCGGCCTGATTCCTGGTTTCTATATCCTTTTTGCGTTTCTTATCTTCTTCTGCATATTTTTCCGCTTCTTTAACGGCTTTTTCTATTTCTTCTTCACTCAGGTTGGTAGATGCTGTAATTGTAACCTTCTGCTCATTACCGGTCCCAAGATCCTTCGCCGACACATGAACTATACCGTTAGCATCAATATCGAAGGTTACTTCTATTTGCGGTACACCCCTTGGTGCCGGTGGGATGCCGGTAAGCTGGAATCGCCCAAGGGTTTTATTATAGCTGGCCATTTCCCGTTCGCCTTGCAAAACATGTATTTCCACACTGGTTTGACCATCGGCGGCAGTAGAGAAGATCTGGCTCTTCTTCGTAGGAATAGTTGTGTTCCTTTCTATTAATTTTGTAAATACACCGCCTAGGGTTTCAATGCCCAAAGATAGGGGAGTAACATCTAAAAGCAATACATCCTTTACTTCTCCCCCCAGCACTCCGGCCTGTATCGCTGCACCCAGTGCCACACATTCATCAGGGTTTATTCCCTTATGGGGTTCTTTGCCGGTTATTTTTTTAATAGCCGTCTGGACTGCCGGTATCCTGGTTGATCCGCCCACCAAAATCACCTTGTCAACTTTATCAGCCGTAAGGCCCGCGTCATCCAGCGCCCTTTTCATTGGCTCTATGGTCTTGTCTACCAAATCAGCCGTTAATTCATCAAATTTTGCTCTGGTTAAGGTTATATCCAAATGCTTGGGCCCGGAGGCATCGGCGGTAATAAAGGGTAAGTTTATATTTGTAGAAAGTACACCCGAAAGCTCTATCTTGGCCTTTTCAGCTGCTTCCTTCAACCTTTGAAGGGCCATTCTGTCATTTCTTAGATCAATACCGTTTTCCTTCTTGAACTCATCAGCCAAATAGTCAATTATCCTTTGGTCAAAATCATCTCCGCCCAATTTATTATTACCGCTGGTAGCCAGTACCTCAAATACGCCATCACCTATCTCAAGCAAAGAAACATCAAAGGTTCCACCGCCCAAATCATATACCAAGATCTTCTGATTAACGTCCTTATCCAACCCATATGCCAAAGCTGCTGCGGTGGGTTCGTTTATTATTCTTAACACTTCCAATCCTGCTATTTTACCTGCATCTTTTGTAGCCTGCCTTTGGCTGTCACTGAAATAAGCCGGTACAGTAATAACCGCCTGGGTCACCTTTTGGCCCAAGTAACTTTCTGCGTCTTCCTTCAGTTTTTGGAGTATCATTGCAGATATCTCTTGAGGAGTATATTCCTTGTCATCTATTTTAACCCTTCGGTTGGAACCCATGTCCCTTTTAATTGATAGAATAGTCCTATCCGGATTTGTTACCGCCTGTCTTTTAGCCACCTGTCCTACCAATCGTTCGCCGGTTTTTGTGAATGCTACCACCGACGAAGTTGTTCTACCTCCCTCTGCATTGGGTATTACTACTGCTTCGCCGCCCTCCATAACGGCTACACAGGAATTTGTCGTGCCTAAATCTATACCAATTACCTTTCCCATTTTATTTCCTCCTTTAACAATATATAAAAAGTGTATTATATAACTACCTTCACCATGCTATATCTTATTACTTTTCCCTTATACTGATATCCCTTTTGGAACACTTCAACGATTTCGTTTTCCTGGTTACCTTCTTCTTTAGGCTGCTGCATCACGGCATTATGTATCTGGGGATCGAACTGGCATCCCATGGCCTCTATTTCGGTAACACCCAAGCTTCCCAACACATCTTTAAACTGCTTGTGAATCTTAATTATACCCTCCCGTATGCTTGTATCCTTTTGTTTGTCATCAGCAGCTTCGACAGCCCTTTCCAGGTTATCCAATACAGGCAAGAAAGCAGCCACCACATCCACTAATGAATCATTGTATGCATCTGCAATTGCCTGTGAAGTGCGTTTCCTGTAATTATCAAAATCCGCCTGCAAGCGTTTTAATAGATCAATATATTCAGATAACTCTTGCTCCTTTGCAGCTAATAGGTCCTCTATATTTTCCTGATCATTGTCGTCTATTTGCTGTTCCTTCTTTGAATCTTGTTCGCTTTTTATTTCTTGCGGCTTTTCATTATTTTGATCCTTATTTGCATTATCACAGTTTTCCTGGGTATCTCCAAAGTTTTGGTCAGCTTCGTTTTCCCTTTGGACCCCTGTTAAACCGTCCCGTTCATTATTGGATTCCATATCCACTATCACCTACCTTGTTTAATTGCTTGAAGGGGCAACGCCCCTTCAATTATTCATTGCTCATTTCAGTTAAAATACCGCTTAACTTTTTTTCAACATGTTCGATAACCGATATAATGTTGGAATAAGGCATCCTGGTGGGACCTATTATTCCAATTGTCCCGATGGTCTTATCGTTTATTTTATAGGTCGCAGTAATTATACTACAGTCCTTAATCTCGTCCACATCATTTTCTTCTCCGATTGTTATGTTAATATCCCTTTCTATGCCACGGATCATCAAATCAAATAACAGTGGCTTTTCCTCTAATATTGATAAAAAGGTCTTTGCCTTGACAATATCGTGGTATTCCGGAAAATTGAATATATTGGTTGCGCCCCATAAATAAACATCCTTATATTTCGGGTTGAAAATAGATTTGTTTATTGCATCGGCAATTCTTTTTACAAGCTCACGCTGTACTATAAACTCACTTTTCATGGCCTGGGACAATACCAAACCGGACTCCATGATAGTATGACCATTTAACTTCTCGGTTAGCATATTAGATATCTTCTCCAGATCTCCGGGTTCCACAGTTTCAGGTATTCTTATTATACTATCCTTCACGATACCTGCACTGGTAACTACCACCACCAAAGCCAGCCCCTTATCTATGGCAACCAATTGTATTCTCCTAATCACCACTTTATTTAACTGGGGTGATAGGACCAAGGACGTATAATTGGTCAAATCCGACAATACTTTGGCAGTTTGTATAATAACCTTCTCTGTTTCTTCCAATTTTTTTTCATAGTATTCCTTAATGGCCGCCATCTGTTCTTTAGAAGGCGCTGTTGCTTTCATTAATTTGTCTACATATAGCCTATATGCCTTATCGGAAGGTATCCTGCCGGCAGAAGTATGGGGCTGTTCCAAATAGCCCATTTCCTCAAGGTCGGACATCTCATTCCTTATGGTGGCCGAACTGATGCCTATACCATATTTCTTGGCAATAGTTCTGGAACCCACTGGCTCAGCGGTATTAATATAGTCATCTATTATAGCCTGCAATATTTTTAGTTTTCTTTCTCCCAACTGCATAACTATCACGCCCCATTGTTAGCACTCTTCTTTATAGAGTGCTAATCTATAATTTAAAATATCATTTGAAACTTTTTTTGTCAATACCTATTTTACGTGATTTTCAGCAACTACGGTACGAATTCAATGAATACCTGGTTTGATAAATCTAAACCCCTTTTAGTGAGCAATATCCTGTTTCCCTCTATCCTTAGCAAGCCTTTATCTACTAAAGACTTCAGCTGGTTTTGATAATCCCGTAAGAAATCTATGCCAAACCTTTCGTTGAACCAATAAACATCGATACCCTTTTCCAACCTAAGGGACAATATTATGGTTTCCGATATCTCCCAGTCCGGTGTTATTACTTCCTCAAATACAACCCCGCTCTCCCTGTTGGTTATACATTTTATATATTCTTCTATATTCCTTTCCTTTGCAAACCTGGTTTTGCCTATAAAGGAATGGGCACCGGCACCTATGCCTAGATACTGACCCCTTTCCCAATACAGTATATTATGCCGACATTGCTTGTTGGGCAGGGAAAAATTGGAGATCTCGTAGGGTAGGTATCCATTATTCTTTAGCAAGGTACGGGCGGTATGGTACATCTGTCTGTCCAATTCTTCCTCCGGAAGTTTTAGCTCACCTTTTTTATAAAGACTGTAAAAGGGCGTATCCTTTTCTATCTTTAATGAGTAACAGGATAAATGATCAACCCCAAGAACAATTACCTTCCTTACGCTTTCCAACCAATCATCCATTCCTTGGCCGGGCAATCCAAACATTAAGTCGACGCTTATGTTACGAAACCCCATATCCCTGGCGGTATAATAATTATCTTCGAATTGGTTATAACCATGGACCCGCCCAAGATATCGCAACAGTTCATCCTGACATGCCTGAAGGCCTATGCTTAGCCTGTTTATGCCCGCGGCTTTATAGCATTCTAGTTTCCTACCATCCAGGGTACCGGGATTGGCTTCTATAGTGATTTCCAATGCAGAAGAGGTACTAAACAGTCTTGCACATTCCTTCACCAGCCTGCTTATATGACCAGCCGGTATTATGGTAGGAGTGCCTCCCCCAATATAAATACTGGCGATATCGACTCCTTCCATGGCAGGGCTGCTCATCCTAAGATCCTGTACAATACAGTCAAAGTATTGGTCTATAAGATGCCCTTTATCGTAATATGAGTTAAAATCACAATACTTACACTTTTTTATACAAAAAGGGATATGTATATATATCCCTCCATAAGATTTTTCCATATAAGCAATCACCTTTTTAAATACTTTGGTACAAAAAATTTCCTTTTCTCCCTTATACGCAGCCTTGTTTTTCGGCACACCGGCAAGGCATACCATGCAGCCCGTTCTAATTAAGTTTTAATACTGACATAAAAGCCTCTTGGGGCACCTCCACAGAACCTACCTGACGCATTCTTTTCTTTCCCTCTTTCTGTTTTTCCAGTAGTTTCTTCTTACGGGTAATATCCCCACCATAGCATTTGGATAGTACATCCTTGCGCATCGCTTTAACGGTTTCCCGGGCTATTATTTTGCCTCCAATGGCGGCTTGTATGGGTATTTCGAACATTTGCCTGGGTATTACTTCCTTCAGTTTTTCAGCTATGGCCCTACCCTTAGCATAGGCTTTGTCTTTATGAACAATACAGGATAGTGCATCCACGATTTCACCATTTAGGTATATATCCAGCTTTATAAGGTTTGCCGGGCTGTACCCTGTAACTTCGTAATCAAAGGAAGCATATCCTTTAGTCCTAGACTTTAGTGCATCAAAGAAATCATAAATAATCTCATTTAACGGAAGTTGGTAGGTCAATATGGCCCTTGTTTCTTCTATATATTTCATGTCTTTATATATGCCCCTCTTTTGCTGACACAATTCCATAACCGACCCCACATACTCAGAAGGTACCATTATTTGTGCTCTGGCTATCGGTTCTTCCATGGATAGTATTTCTCCCATTGGGGGCATATTTGTAGGATTGTCTATCTGTATTTCCTGGCCATCTGTCTTTTTAATCTTGTAAATAACGCTGGGTGAAGTGGTTACAATGTCCAAATCGTATTCCCTCTCCAGCCTTTCCTGTATTATTTCCATATGGAGCAAGCCCAGAAAGCCACACCGGAAGCCAAAGCCTAATGCAACGGACGTCTCCGGTTCGAACAATAAAGACGCGTCGTTAAGCTGCAGTTTTTCTAATGCATCCCTTAGGTCGTCGTATTTTGCGCCATCTGCCGGGTATATACCGCAAAATACCATGGGGTTTATTTTACGGTACCCAGGTAGCGGTGTATCGGTTGGGTTGCTGGCATCGGTAATCGTATCCCCCACCCGGGCATCCTTTACATTTTTTATGCTGGCAGCTATATACCCTACATCCCCTGCCTTTAACTGGTCAGTGGGTGTTAGGAAGGGTCGGAACACCCCCACTTCGGTGACCTCAAATACTCTATCGGTAGCCATCATCTTTATCCTGGTTCCGGCCTTCACACATCCATCCATTACACGGACAAATGTCATTACGCCCTTATAGCTGTCGTAATAGGAATCAAAGATTAAGGCTTTAAGGGGTAAATCTTCATCGCCCCGGGGTTGGGGAATGCGTTTAACCACGGCTTCCAGCACCTCATCTATACCCACCCCCTCCTTTGCGGATACCAGCACGGCATCCTGAGCATCAAGCCCGATAATGTCTTCAATCTCCCTTTTTGCCATTTCAATATCGGCACTGGGCAGATCTATCTTATTGATGACAGGTACTATTTCAAGGTTATGTTCCAAGGCAAGGTAAACATTTGCCAAGGTTTGGGCCTCTATACCCTGGGATGCATCTACCACCAAAAGGGCACCCTCACAGGCGGCCAAGCTCCTGGAAACTTCATAGGTAAAGTCAACATGACCGGGGGTATCAATCAGGTTTAGTATATACTCCTCTCCCTTTTGGGTATTATATATCAATCTAACGGCCTGAGCCTTTATGGTTATACCCCGTTCCCTCTCAAGATCCATGGTGTCAAGTATCTGCGCCTTCATCTCCCGCTGTGTCAATACACCAGTAGCTTCCAGTAATCTATCGGCCAGTGTTGATTTTCCATGGTCAATATGGGCAATTATGCAAAAGTTTCTTATTTTGTTTTGTCTAGCTTGGACCATCCATTCTCCTCCTTAAGTAACACGTAGCAAAACTCTCAATAAATTATACCATAATGAAATTCAATTGCAAAAAAAAAGTCATTATAGACTTTTTCATTACGGTATCATTTGATATTAAGTTTTT
>JBMNSO010000013.1:0-24292 GCA_050945235.1 Mahellales bacterium | reverse complement strand
AGTAGAAGGAATTTATGTCTTGATGTCGTATTATATAACATATGTACTGATGTCTGTAATGATGTTGTATATGCAACATCATGGTTTTGCCCAACATTTTACACGAGTAAAATGTTGGTACCGCTATTTTTATTTACAATTCATTAAAAACCAAGGGCATTATATCGGATAGTAAAAATATTATAAATACAGTTCTACAAAATTTTAGATTATTATAGGAGTCAGTTATGGTAACAAGGAAAGATGTGGCGTCCTATGCCGGTGTTTCCCCGGCAACGGTGTCTAACGTTATAAATAATAAAGATATGGTCAGTGATAAACTCCGGCAAAGGGTATTGGAAGCCGTTGAAATACTCAATTATCAGCCTAATATGGTTGCCCGCAGCCTAAAAACCAAAGCGACCATGCAAATTGCATTGGTGGGCAACGATATTACCAATGAATACTATGGAGAAGTTGCTCTGGGCATGGAACAAACAGCCAGTAAGGCGGGATACGTGGTATGCACGTTAAATGCCAGGAATGATAAGGATTATGTAAATGAATTGGTAAAGCGTCAGTTTGATGGTATTATTATGGCTACCGATAAAATACCCGTTGATAATTTGAACTATCTAGCCCAATGGAATATCCCTACTGTGTTTATAGGCAATCAGGAATATGTCGGGATCGACAAGCGCATTACACAAATACATATAAAACCGGCTTATAACGGTGCCTGCCGATTATTCAAGTATCTGATTGGGCTGGGACATAGGCGGATTGGTTTCATTTCGGCCAGGATGTTGAAAAATATAAGTGATGGCGATTATCGTTTAAAGGCATATTTAGACACATTAAAAGAAGCCCAAATTGATATCGATGACGCACTGGTTTACTGGCAAGGGGGCAGCCTTGAATATGCCTATGATGCCACGGCTAAAATGTTGAAGGGAAGGGGCAGGCCCTCAGCTATATTTGCCGGTAATGATAATCAGGCTTTAGCAGTATTGGCTGCTGCAAAGGAGTTAGGTTTCGGTGTACCCTGTGATTTGTCGGTAGCAGGTTTTGATAATATTAAGGTAAGCAAGTATTACACACCGCCTCTGACCACAGTGGATATGCCCAAGTCTGAGCTGGGGGAAAAGGCGGTGGAAGTACTGCTTAAGAGGATAAATGATAAAGCTGTTAAGAATTGCACATTAGATTATGATACACATTTGATTATTAGATCATCCACCGGGATGCTATTGGAGTGAGGGCGATAGAGCGGGCGGCCGAGGGAGATATAATTTTAAAATATTTTGACTCGAGTAAATCCTTGATGGGATATAGGCGTCCTATGTTAAATATATAAAAAATAATCAGGGGGTATAAAAATGGACAGACGGCAGCTTGTTATTGACATAATTAACAAGAAGGAACGGGAGGTACAGCCTTATCGCTTAGATCTCTCCGATAAAGTAAAAAAAGGCTGATTGAGTATTTCGGCGATCCCAATTTTTAGGAAAAAGTAGGAAACAGCCTGGTTACACAGAGAAATGAAAGCTTTACAACTCTGAAAGGCAATAAAGAACAGGATATGTTCGGAGTGGTATGGAATAAAGACCAAGAAGGGGATTTCGGTATAAAGGAGGATTATGATATGACCAATAGGGAGAATATGTTAAGGGCATTAAGACGGGATAACCCTGAGCGGGTACCCTTTGAATTTGTATTATGTCCTTCCCATATAGAAGAATTTAAAAAAAGGACGGGAACGGATAACTATATGGAATACTATGGATTTCCCTTTCGTTATGTAGAGCTAAATCCTACAAAAAAGAATGTTGATTTCTCCAGGTTTTATACCGGCCTCTCGGCAGAAGCGGCGCCTATAGCCTGGAATCCTGAATGGGGCGTTATGGGCATACAGGGCTCAACCGCCCATTTCCAGGAAATGCTCCATCCCATGGAAAATTTCAGTATCATGCAAGAGGTTTTGGACTATCCTTATCCGGATTTTAATGAAGATTATAGATGGCTGGGTCTATCACAAAGGGTGGATCAACTGAAAAAGGATGACTTAATTGCAGTGGCATTCATGCAAATGACCATATTTGAAATTGCATGGTATCTCAGGGGAATGGATAACTTTATGATGGATATGGTAGTCAACAGAGAATTTGCAGAGGCTTTACTGGACAGAATAACCGATATCCGGGTGGGCATGGCCCAAAAATATGCCAAGGCCGGTGTGGATATAATGATGCTGGGGGATGACGTATCCACCCAAATAGATATGATGATCAGCCCTGAACTATGGAGAGGTTTGATAAAACCAAGGCTGGCGCGAATTATAAAAAGTGCTAAGGAAGAAAAGACGGATATTTTGGTCTTTTATCACGGTGACGGTAATCTGGAAAAGATAATCCCTGATTTAATTGAAATAGGCATAGATATACTAAACCCTGTCCAGCCGGAGTGTATGGATCCTATTGAGATTAAAGAACTATACGGTGACAAGTTGTCCTTCTGGGGTACAATAGGGACACAAACAACCCTTCCTTTAGGAACGCCCCAAGAGGTTAGGCAGACCTGTGAAAGGATGATCGAACATGTGGGCAGGGGCGGCGGTTTGGTATTGGCCCCCACCCATATGATTGAACCCGATGTGCCCTGGGAAAATATACAAGCCTTTATTGATGTTGTACGAAATCAGTAAACCGGTTATTCACAGGACAGCAAAAAATTCAGTAGTTATAAGTACCTCGTTTTCCGGCATTGCCTATTTATGGAAGGTTTGCCCGTTAAAGTTATATCTAGTATAATTTAATTGTAATTTGTTATACTTCGGGTAAATATCTTGCCGTATAATTAAATGTCCGGGGATGGAATTTGTGGGAGGGTGAGTGAATTATATGGACTATAAAGAAAGGTTTAAAAAAACAATAGCCCATGAGGAAACCGACAGGGTGCCCATGGATTTATGGCTGGATTCCAATGATCCAAAGATAATGGAAAACCTTATCGAATATGTAGGCGTAAAAACCTATGATGAATTGTTGGACTATTTGGACATTGATTTTTATAGGATGAAAACCCCTGTAGCCAAAGAACTGAAAAACAGCCGTGACAGAGACTTAATGTTCTTTATACCAAATACCGAAAATAAAGGCATCATAACCCACAGCAGCTCGTTTTACAGGCCGCTAATAAATGCTGAAAAGCCGCAGGACATAGAGACCTATAACTGGCCGTCGCCGGATATATTCGACTATGCCGGGCTGGTGCCCATGTGTAGAGAACATAAAAACCGTGTATTGTGGACCCAGGCCGGTACTTGGAGCCCCATCTTTTGCAAACTATGCGAATTATTCGGCATGGAAAAGGTACTGGTGGACATGATAATAAATCCCAGTCTTATAGAGGCGGCCGTAGACCGGATCTTTGATTTTTATTATAACGCCTTTAAGAATACCCTTGAGGCCGGCAAGGGATGGCTGGACGTATTCTGTTTCGGAGACGATTATGCTTCCCAGGATGACCTTATATTTGATATTAAATACTGGAGAAAGTTTTTTAAAAAGCCCTTCTATAAGTTATGTGAGCTGATAAAGTCCTATGATGTACTCATAGCCTTCCACAGCTGTGGCGCTATCACCAGCCTTATACCAGAGTTTATCGAAGCGGGGGTGGATATCCTGTTTCCTATACAGCCTAAGGCTAAGGGCATGGAACCCCAGGCGCTCAAGAAAGAATTTGGTAGATACTTAACCTTCTATGGAGGTATCGATGTTCAGCAATTACTGCCCTTTGGGACCGAGCAGCAGGTCAGGGAGGGTGTAAGGTCGGTCGTTAAGGTGCTGGGCGAAGGCGGTGGCTATATCATGGCCAGCAGCCATACTATCCTGAGGGATATACCCATACCCAATATATTGGCTATGTATGACGAGGCAAAAAAGTTGGCAGTATAAGGACTATATTTGATTAAAGTGATAACCTGATCCGGTCCTATAACAGTAGGCCGGGCAGGAGTATTATAAAGTAGTATTACTGTAAGTATTGTAAGGAGTATTATAAATGGATCTTACCTTCTGTGGCGGGGCTGGCGAAGTAGGGGCCAGTTGTTATCTACTGACCATTGATGGGAAAAATCTATTACTGGATTGTGGGATCAGGATGGGCAGCGATAAGGATACCCTCCCCGACCTCGGCGTCATACAGGAAAGGGGCGGTGTGGATGCCATATTGGTCAGCCATGCCCATTTGGACCATACCGGTTGTTTGCCTGCTATCAGTCGAGAGTACCCCCATGCCGTTATTTATATGACCCATGCAACAAAGGACCTGGTACGGGTGCTGCTTTACGACAGTTTAAAGATAATGCATAGCAATGAAGCGGAGATTCCTGTTTATGCCCAGGCCCATGTCCGGGATATGCTAAACAGGGTGGTTTGCTATTCACCGGAGTTTGAGTTCACACCCTTTAAAGACTCCCGCATAAGGGTTACCTTCTACAGTGCTGGCCATGTGGCAGGCGCTGCAGCTGTATACATTAAGGGTAATGAAGGCAGTCTACTGTATACCGGTGATTTTTCATCAAAGCGCCAGGCTACTATTGAAGGTTCCAGTATATCCAATAGGTTACGACCGGATGCTATGATCATCGAAACCACCTATGGCGATAAGCTCCATGCCAATCGACAGGTAGAGGAGCAGAGACTGGTCGAAATGGTAGAACAAATAGTCGGCAATAGGGGTAAGATACTCATCCCTGCCTTTGCACTGGGCCGAGCCCAGGAAGTTATTCTAATATTAAAATCTGCCTTTAACAAAAGGAAGCTGTCGCCCTTTAAGGTATATGTGGACGGTATGGTCAGGGAGATATGCAGGATGTACCAACTAAATCCCAACTACCTGAGGAATTCTTTGGCCAGGAAAGTATTTAAGGGCAGGGATATTTTCTTTGATGATAATATCATTGCCATAGAGGATAGGGAACAAAGAGAAGAAGTAACTGAGCAACGGGACGGGTGCTGTATCATATCCAGTTCAGGTATGCTCACCGGCGGTCCTAGCCAGTGGTATGCTGAGAGACTGGCGCCCGACGAAAAAAACTTTATTGCCATTACCGGTTATCAGGACGAAGAATCTCCCGGCTGCCATCTATTGAGTCTATTGGACGGGCATAGTGACCAGGACGATAAAGTACTGAAGCTGGGGGACAGGATGGTTCCCGTTAGGTGTGGTATCGGCAAATACAATCTTTCCGCCCATGGCGATAGAGGTGAGATTCTAGGACTCATACACGGTCTTGCACCCAAGCAGGTGTTTATGGTCCACGGTGACCTATCCGTTATTGAAGATATAGCCCAAAGAGTGCAAAAAGAGATCCGGGGACAGGTGCACGTGGCCCAGAACGGCCAGACCTTTGAGGTTAATATTAGCAGGCCGAGGAAACAGCTGAGCAGGCCTGACATACCTCCTCTTAATAAAGAGTTGCCCCTTGGACCGGAAGACATTAAGGAACTTTGGAGGCATGTATTCGACAATGGTGTGACATTTCGGGCCTTGTCACCGGAAGAGCTGCTTAAGATATGGACAGGAAGTTCCCAATTAGGGGATGAGGAGATACATGAGTTTAACCGGCTGTTAAATGAGAGCATATACTTTGATCCCGACAGGAAGAGACCCTTTTTATTTCATGCCGTGGAGCCTGACGTAGTTGAGGAACGTATGAAGCCCAAAATTATGGAGCTTAACCAGATGCTTGCCCTGGCTGATGAGTTCTTTCCGCCGGATACCGGTTTGTATAAGAAGGGTGCAAGGTTTGAACAGGGCATTGTGCTTCTAAGCTTTAAGTTTCCCAAGGTTGCCATGGAACGATATGATCAGCGTTTTAAAGAATTCGAAGAACTGACGGGATGGAAGGTTGAGGTTAGTCAAGAGTACAACTTAGAATCTCTTGACATGGAAATAACAAAACTACTGCCCGATGACGTTACCCTGGAAAAGGCCTCCTATTACAGAATAGAGGGATATTTTAGGATAGCGGTACGGGGCAGTATTGACCAGGATAGAATAAAGGAAAGGTTTAAGGCTATAACGGGATTGGATTTGGTGATAGACGATGCCGACGTACAAACAATAGCCAATTGCGACGGTATAAAGACAGACCCACAGCAAATGGAACAGAATAAAGCCCTTAACCTCATCGAGGATGCCTTTAAGGATATGGAGGACAAGCTTTACAAGAAAAGCGTTAAACAGCAGTCCGGTTGTAGGTATATAGAACTGTCCTTTATTTCTCCCCAAATAGGCGGCAAGTATAAGGATATCATTGAAAAACTTGAGAATCAGACTCGGTGGGCCATAAGAATAAACAAAATCCCCAACCAGAACGAGATAATAAAGTTGATTAAGATAATAACCGAGGATAAAGGCATAAGTCTTAAAAAGAATCCGAGTATTCATCAGATGGAAGAAGTAATAAGAATAATCCCTGTGGACCATGTGGACCAGCAGGTGATAGAGGAGCTGTGCCGGGAGGTAATGGATAGGACGGGTTACGTGCTGGAGGTCAGGATTTAGAAGTCGGGGACTAAAGATTGGGGGTTGGAAATTGAGGGAGGAAAAAGTTAAAAATAATATTGCAAAATAGGGGAAGATTATTATATAATATAGAAAAGGTCAAAGAAAGTCAAAGTCTACTAGACGGAGGTGATTTTTTGCCTAGCATAAGCGACATCATAGAACAGTTTATTAAGGACATGCTAAAGGATACGCCCGGTGGGGCAGTTGATCTTCAAAGGAATGAAATGGCCGATTATTTTAAATGTGCTCCATCCCAGATAAACTATGTCCTGTCCACCCGTTTCACCCTTGACAGGGGGTATTATATAGAAAGCCGGAGGGGTGGGGGCGGCTACATCAGAATTAGGCGGCTGAAAATTGATAAGGATGATTATATAGTGCATATACTTAATAACAGGATAGGAAATTCAATAAGCGAACCTCAGGGGCATGCCATTATAGAAAATTTGGCAGAACAGGAACTGATAACCCATCGGGAGGCTAAGATTATGAAATCCGCCATAAGCGACGATGCCATGGCTGTCCCCCTGGCAGGCAAAGGGATTTTCAGGGCTAATGTATTAAAGGCAATGCTAAAAAGGATACTCATCTTGTAAAATGGAGAAATAATACTGGGAGGAATAATTATGTATTGCGAGCACTGTAAACAAAGGCCGGCTACTCTTCACTTCACAAAGATAATAAACAATGAGAAAACGGAGGTTCATTTGTGCGAACAATGCGCGCAGGAGATGGGTGAAATAAATGCTATGTTTACCCCTTTTTCAATAACTGATTTATTATCCAGTTTTTTGGAAGTGAATAAAGAAGGCCAGAAAAAAATATACAACGAGCAGTCTTTGAAGTGTAAACAATGCGGTTTTACCTTCAACGATATTAAGAAGACCGGGCGTTTAGGCTGTGGCCATTGTTATGTAATATTTAAGGAACAGTTGATGCCCATATTAAAACGGATCCAAGGCAAGACGGAACACAGCGGCAAGGTTCCCAGAAAAACTGGCGGACAGATATGGCTAAACAGGGAAATAAAAAGGCTGAAACGGGAGCTCAGTAAAGCCGTGGCCGATGAGGCCTATGAAAGGGCGGCTCAGTTAAGAGACGAGATCCGTGAGCTGGAAGGTAAATCCGTCGGTGAACTGGGGGGTCGTAGCAATGGTTAATTGGATTAAGAATAAGGGACCTGACTCCGATGTCGTTATAAGCAGTAGGATAAGGTTGGCCAGAAACATCCAGGACATACCTTTTCCAAGTATCATGGATGATAAGCAGGCCGAGGAAGTAGTAAAGACAATCAAGGATGCCATATTTAACAGCAATACCATACTGGCCAGCGAATTCATTGACTTACAAATAGATAAACTCAATGATATTGATATACAGCGCCTGGTGGAGATCCATGTCATAAGTCCGGATTTAATAAAAAACCGCAAAAGATCTGCAGTATTGTTAAGACGGGATGAAACGGTCAGTATTATGATAAATGAAGAGGATCACTTAAGGATACAGTGCTTGAATCCTGGGTTTCAACTTGAAAATGTCTGGGATTTGGCCGATAAAATAGATGATGTGATAGAAGAGAATGTAACATATGCCTTCGACGAGCACCTGGGATACTTGACCTGTTGCCCCACCAACGTAGGTACAGGCATAAGGGCATCGGTAATGCTCCACCTTCCTGCCCTTACCATTACGGGTTATATTAAGGGAATGCTTCAAACCATTTCAAAGATTGGGCTTACGGTGAGAGGCCTATATGGTGAGGGGACCGAAGCCACAGGCAATATGTTTCAACTGTCCAATCAACTGACCCTAGGTCAATCGGAGGAGGATATCATAAACAATGTTACAACGGTTACCCACCAATTGGTGGAAAAGGAACGGGCGGCAAGGGAGAATATCGCCCGACATGACCAATATGGCCTGGAGGACAAAGTTTACAGGTCCTATGGTATCCTAAGCAATGCTAGGAAAATATCGTCAAAGGAAGCAATGGATTTATTGTCGGATGTAAGAATGGGAGTAGACATGGGCATATTAAAGGAAGTGGACATAAATACTATAAACCAGTTAATGTTTGAGATACAGCCGGCCTCTGTCCAAAAGCTGGCCGGGGAGATACATCGGGTGGAACAGCGTGATATAGCCAGGGCAGGGGTAATCAGACAAAGGCTGAATAAAGAATAATATAAAGGAGGCGAGAAAAATGGCATTTTACGGGAGGTTTACCCAAAAGGCACAAAGGGCTTTAATGATAGCCCAAGATGAAGCCAAGGCTATGGGACATAATTATGTAGGCACAGAACACATATTATTGGGCTTGATTCGTGAGCAGGAAGGTGTGGCTGCCAAGGTGTTGACCAGTCTTGGTGTGGATTTTAATAAAGTGAGGTCAATGGTAGAATCCTTGATAGGAAAGGGATCAGCAGGTGTGAGCCTGGGGTTTGGATATACACCAAGGACTAAAAGGGTAATGGAATTAAGTTTTCATGAAGCAAGAAATTTAGGCCATAATTATATAGGTACCGAGCATTTATTGCTGGGGCTTATCAGAGAGGGAGAAGGTGTGGCTGCCAGGATACTGACCGAATTGGGAGTAGATTTAAACAAGGCTAGGCAGCAGGTAATAAACATGCTTAGAGAACAGGGGATAGGTGAGGTAAAGGCCGGCGGGTCACGGCCCAGCGCTACCCCTACCCTGGACCAGTTCGGCAGGGATCTGACCGAATTGGCATCGGAAGGCAAGCTCGACCCCGTTGTCGGCAGGGAAAAGGAAATAGAGCGGCTTATACAGGTACTTAGCAGGAGGACTAAAAACAACCCCTGCCTTATCGGCGAACCGGGCGTGGGCAAGACCGCGGTGGTGGAAGGTTTGGCCCAGAGAATAACCGATGGAAATATACCTGAAATACTAAAGGGCAAGAGGGTGGTTACCCTTGATCTGGCGGGCATGGTAGCCGGTGCCAAGTACCGTGGTGAATTCGAAGAACGTTTGAAGAACGTTATGTCGGAGATAAAAAAGTCGGGCAACGTAATTTTGTTTATAGATGAGATGCATACCATAATAGGCGCCGGTGCTGCCGAAGGTGCAATAGATGCGTCCAATATATTAAAGCCTGCCCTGGCCAGGGGTGAGCTGCAGGCAGTGGGGGCCACCACCCTGGATGAATATAAAAAGAATGTGGAAAAGGATCCGGCCTTGGAAAGAAGGTTTCAGCCCATCCAGGTAGGGGAACCTACCAAGGACGAAGCAGTTCAAATATTGTTTGGGCTGAGGGACAAGTATGAAGCCCATCATAAGGTTAGAATTACCGATGAGGCTATAATAGCCGCTGTAGACTTGTCAGATAGATACATCGCTGACCGGTTCCTGCCGGATAAGGCTATAGATCTGATAGACGAAGCAGCGTCAAGGGTACGGCTTCAAACTTATACTCCCCCCACCGACCTAAAGGCAATGGAAGACAAGATAAATGCCCTTCGTCAGGAAAAGGAGGAGGCAATAGCCAACCAGAATTTTGAAAAGGCTGCCCAATTGAGGGATGAAGAACAGAAACTCAAGGCCCAAATGGAAAAGGAAAAGGAAACCTGGAGCAATAAGAAAAATCATGGGGATGTCATGGTAGGGGAAGATGAAATCGCCCATATAGTGGCCAGCTGGACGGGTATCCCGGTTAAGAAACTGACCGAGGGAGAATCGGAACGGTTGCTTAAGATGGAAGATATCCTGCACAAACGGGTGATAGGCCAGGATGAAGCGGTAACGGCAATAGCACGCTCCATCAGAAGGGCCAGGGCGGGGCTTAAGGACCCCAAACGACCCATAGGTTCATTCATGTTCCTGGGACCCACCGGTGTAGGTAAGACAGAGCTTTGTAAGGCATTGGCCGAAGCCATGTTTGGCGATGAGGATGCCATGGTTAGGATAGACATGTCCGAATACATGGAAAGGCATACCGTTTCCAGGCTGGTAGGCTCGCCACCTGGGTATGTAGGTTATGAGGAAGGGGGCCAGTTAACGGAAAAGATCAGAAGGAAACCCTATTCGGTTATACTATTGGACGAAATTGAAAAGGCCCACCCCGATGTCTTCAATATTCTCCTTCAAATATTGGAGGATGGAAGACTGACCGATGCCAAGGGCAGAACGGTGGACTTTAGGAATACCGTTGTGGTCATGACTTCCAATGTCGGTGCCCATACCATTAGAAAGCAAAAGACCTTGGGGTTCACCACAGATCAGGACATTAAGGAAAAGTCCTATGAAAAAATGAAGGAAAATGTCATGGAAGAACTGAGAAAAACTTTCCGTCCCGAGTTTTTAAACAGGTTGGATGAAATAATAGTATTCCACGCACTGGAAGAAGAACACTTAAGGCAAATAATAGATCTAATGCTGGACAACGTAAGCAAACGGCTTAAGGAAAAGGATATTTACTTAGACCTGACCGATGGCGCAAAGGATTTCCTTGCCAAGGAAGGCTTTGATCCGGTATATGGTGCCCGTCCCCTTAGAAGAGCCATACAAAAGGCAATAGAGGATAATCTGTCTGAGGAAATCCTTGCCGGAAGGATATCGAAGGGCGATAAGGTATTGGTCGATGTAAAGGACGATAAGTTAGTGTTTACAAAGAAAGATAAGTTGGTGTTTTCCAAGTAACAAGCAGGCGATAATTGACCCTTATACTTTAAAGCATATTTTATTCTATAACTATTAAGTGCCATAGGATGGTATAATAATTGTAAGGATTATTATACCATCTATTTTTTTAGTTAGGATTCATCTAATAGTATCTTTATTGGAGGATGGTCAATGGCTAGGAGCAGAACGGTATTTATTTGTCAGGAATGTGGATATGAAAGTCCCAAATGGATGGGCAGATGCAGCGGATGCGGACAGTGGAATACCATGGTGGAAGAATTGATAATACCCGACGGACAGAAGGGCAAAGAGGGGGCGGCGATAATTGAAAAACCTTCCCTTTTATCGGAAATAGACCTTAGGGAAGACCATAGATACTCAACCGGTATTAAAGAACTGGACAGGGTATTGGGCGGAGGCATCGTGGAAGGGTCCCTGGTATTGGTGGGAGGTGACCCGGGTATCGGGAAGTCTACTTTGCTGCTGCAGATTACCAATAATATTGTCCGGCAGGATAGAAAGGTACTTTATATATCGGGTGAAGAATCCTTGAAACAGATCAAGCTCAGGGCCAATAGACTGGGTGTGGGAGCACCCGATGTATACCTGTTGGCGGAGACCGACCTGACAATAATAGAAAAGCAGGTAAGGGAACTTAGGCCCAGGTTCTTGATTATAGATTCCATCCAAACCGTATACAATCCTGAATTGACCTCTGCCCCGGGCAGCGTATCCCAGGTTAGGGAGGCAACGGCTTCTATTATGAAGATAGCAAAAACCCTGGGCATAGCAGTGTTTATAGTAGGCCATGTAACAAAACAAGGTGCCATAGCCGGACCTAGGGTACTGGAGCATATGGTGGATACCGTGTTATATTTTGAAGGGGAACAACATCTCCTTTATAGAGTGTTAAGAAGCGTAAAAAACCGTTTTGGTTCCACAAATGAAATAGGCATATTTGAGATGAAGGAGCAGGGGTTGGTGGAAGTAACCAATCCTTCTAAGGCTCTCCTTTCAGGCAGGAGGGCAGATGTTCCCGGTTCCGTTGTAATCTGTTCCATGGAAGGTACCCGGCCGGTGCTGGTGGAACTCCAGGCCTTAACCAGTGACACCAACTTCGGCATGCCCCGGAGAATGGCCACCGGTATAGATTACAACAGGGTAATACTATTAATGGCAGTGCTGGAAAAGCGTATAGGAATGGCGCTGCAGAACCAGGATGCATATGTTAATGTGGTAGGGGGCATTAGATTGTCCGAACCGGCCCTGGACTTGGGTGTAATATCGGCCATATCATCCAGCTTCAAAAACAAGCCAATATCCCAGGATGTTGTGGTTATTGGAGAAGTGGGTTTGACCGGGGAAGTCAGGGGTGTAAATAACATAGAAAAGAGGTTGAACGAATGCCTCAAAATGGGGTTTTCAACCTGTATCATACCCGACGATAATATAAAGGGAGTTGAAATAGTTAATAAAGACATTAATATAGTAGGGGTTAAGGATATAAGACAAGCTTTGGATATATTGTTCCCCCGATAACAGTGGTTAAGAGACGGGCGGCCACTTCTTATGGCCCAGTGGTTTTCAGCCGCCGAAAACACAGTGTTTATTTCAGACAGTATACACCTAGAGTATCAAGCTGTTTTTGTTCCTTCAGTACTATATCATACAGACTTAAATCAAGGGTGTTGCACAAATTTGCTAAATAGAACAGGTTATTGCCGATTTCCTTTTCAATAATATCCCGGCAGTTTTTACACAGTTTACCCTTTAAGTGGGTGTCCAAATATTTTTGAATATCAGTAAGTGTGGCGTCTTCGGGTATGTTCTGTTTACCTGCCTTTATCTGTATACACCCACAATGGGTGATAGCCTTAGTAATCGACCTTACCACCTTTGCATTGGATTGCTGATACTTTGACAGTATATCCAAGATACTTTTATTTCTTACCAAGAGTTCTGATACAGCACTCTGAAAATTTTCCAAAATAATATCTTTCATAAATTTGTTCAACTCCCTAAGTTATTATAGTGCTTCATAGATAATTATAGACATTAATACTTTTGTTTGTCAATGAAATAATGAAATGATAAGGATAAATTTATGTTGACATATACCTTATTCGTGTGTTAAAATATTCGTTTATTGACAAATGCGCCGAAATGTTGTATCATAAGTAATGTATTGCTTTTTAAGGAGGCGCATTGCTAATGTTTAATATTGGCGACAAGGTAGTATACCCCATGTACGGCGCTGGCATTATTCAGGCAATAGAAGAAAAGGAAATACTCGGTCATAAGAAGAAATATTATATACTAAAATTTCCCATAGGTAGCATGAAGGTCATGGTTCCGGCGGATAATGTAGACCATATAGGAATAAGAGGCATCATCAACAGCCAGGAAGTCAGCCGGGTCATGCAGATTTTGGGTGGCCAACAAACGGATATGCCTGATAACTGGAATAAAAGATACAGGGCTAATATGGACAAGATTAAAAGCGGAAATATATTCGAAATAGCAGGAGTGGTTAGAAACCTTATGCTTAGAGACAAGGACCGAGGTTTATCGGCCGGCGAAAGGAAGATGCTCAACAGTGCAAAACAGATATTGATAAGTGAACTGGCCCTGGTGCAAAATGCAAGTGAAGATGAAATTGAAAAACTTATTGACCAGTCGGTGACATAGACATTTACTAACATGACTTTGCATTTCCATTATTTATTAATTAAGTTTAATATCCCTTATAAAAATCTGGTATAATGTTAATAATAAAAGAAGGAGGTGACAAAATGCCAGATGGAGGTGACAAAGTAATGTTTAAGATAGTCCGTGTAGTCATATCATTGATTGGTGCGTTGATAGGTTATGGAATAGGATACTTAATATTAAGTATTCTAACATATCTTAATCATATCGAATCCTTTAACTTGGTTATCAATGTTATAGTATTAGCTGCTTGTTCGGTTTCAGGTGGTATCATTGTATTTATTATTTCTAATAAAATTATTAGAACCCTGCAGGGGTTTACGGACTGGGTGGAACAAAAGCTTCAAGAGATACCGGTGCAGGATATATTCTTTGGTGTTATCGGTTTAACCATAGCCTTGATTATTGCCAGTCTACTTATGAATCTAGTCAGGTTAATACCTTTTACCATCTTATCAACTCTGGTATCCATATTGTTGTATTTAATCCTTGGATATTTAGGTATAAACGTAGCTATAAAGCGCAGGGATGAATTTAGTTTAGCCGGTTTGTTTAAAAAGGCTTCCTTTTCAAAGGATAAGGATAAAATAGACAAATCGAACGATGATATCCGGCCAAAGATTTTAGACACCAGTGTTATAATAGATGGACGGATATTTGATATATGCAAGACGGGATTTGTGGAAGGACCATTGATAATTCCTACGTTTGTTTTAGAAGAATTGAGGCATATAGCTGATTCTTCCGACACATTAAAACGGAACAGAGGTAGGCGAGGGCTTGATATACTCAATAAAATACAAAAGGAATTGAGTATCGCAGTTGAGATATTGGAAAAGGATTTCCCTGAATTGACCGAAGTGGATACCAAGCTGCTGAAACTAGGTGAATTTATTAATGGCAAGGTTATAACCAATGACTATAATTTGAACAAGGTGGCAGAATTTCAGGGTGTAGAGGTTTTAAACATAAATGAACTGGCCAATGCGGTGAAACCGGTGGTACTGCCGGGTGAAGAAATGGTTGTTCAGGTTATCAGAGACGGTAAGGAGTCAGGCCAAGGAGTTGCTTACCTAGATGATGGTACCATGATTGTGGTGGACGGCGGAAAGAAACATGTGGGGGAAACTATAGACGTGCTGGTTACCAGTGTGCTGCAAACAGCAGCTGGTCGTATGATCTTTGCAAAGCCAAAGTCAGTAGATAGGGCGGTATAATGAAGCATATAAAATTCCTGGGATACTATCCCAGGAATTTTTTAATGCCCTTAAAGCCAATAGTAATTTTCTTGTATTTTGCTCTGTACAATGATAATATATTGATGATTAAATGCCCATACTTAGGAGATGAATATGGATTCCAATAAACAAAGGAAAAAGTCGGCTGCCATAATAGTATCTGCAGGCAAAGGTAACAGGATGAACTCAAAGATCATGAAACAGTATCTGCTTTTAGACGATAAACCAATTATTGCCCATACATTAAAGGTCTTTGATACCTGTCCCCTAATCGATGACATAGTATTGGTTGTCCCACCCGGAGACATAGAGTATTGTAGGGATAATATTGTTAACAAATATGGTTTAAAAAAGGTTGGAAATATTGTAGAAGGTGGCCCCGAAAGGCAACACTCTGTGTACAATGGTTTGGGATGTATAGGTAAAGAGATGGAAATAGTGGTAATTCACGACGGGGTCAGGCCATTGGTTACCCATGAGATAATATCTGATTCCATAGAACAGGCCGATCTTTATGGGTGTACCGTGGCAGCGGTGGATGTTAAGGATACCATAAAGGTAGCCGATGAAAGGGGCTTTGTAGTGAACACCTTGGAAAGGTCAACCTTAAGGGCAATGCAAACCCCCCAAACCTTTAGGAAGGAAGTGATTCTAAAGGCATATGAATATGCAATGGAGAATGGTATATACGGTACCGATGACGCTACCCTAGCGGAATATGCGGGGTTCAAGGTTAAACTGGTCAAGGGGAACTATGAAAACATTAAAATAACTACTCCCGAGGATATGATAATGGCCACGGCTGTGATCAATGCACGAAGGACAAATAATCGGAAGACCAGGAGGTTTTGGCTGTGAGAATAGGTATAGGTTACGATGTACATGTCATGGCAGAGGGAAGAAGGCTTGTGCTGGGCGGGGTGGATATTCCCTTTGAGAGGGGATTGCTGGGCCATTCCGATGCCGATGTGTTAGTCCACAGTATAATGGATGCCCTGCTAGGGGCAGCGGCGTTGGGTGATATAGGACAGCATTTCCCGGATAATGATCCCAGATACAAGGATATATCCAGTTTAAAGTTACTAAAACTGGTAAAGGAAAGGCTTAAGGCCAAGGGGTTCGAGGTTGGGAACATTGATGCTTCCATAGTACTTGAAAGACCTAAGATATTTACTTATATAATGAAAATGCGGGAGAATATAAGCAGTGCCCTTGGGATGGACATATCCAGAGTAAGTATAAAGGCCACTACCACCGAGGGACTGGGATTTACCGGTAAGGGAAAAGGAGCAGAGTGTTATTCGGTAGTATTATTATTAACCACCCAATAATATATTGTAAGTGTAATCAAAAAATAAGGGAGGTTTTGAAATGAAAAAAATAATTTCCATGATCATCGTTCTGGTGTTGATGGTGCTTTGGGCTGGTACCGCCATGGCCGGTCAGGACAAGGTTGTTACAGTGGGTGCCAACTTGACATCCGAGCAGCGCAAGCAGATGCTCGACCTATTTGGAGTTAAAGAAGGGGAATTGGAAATAATAGAGGTAACCATAGATGAACAGAAGAAGTTATTAAAGGGTATAGCTACTGACAAACAGATAGGCAAAAAGGCTTATTCGTCTTCATTAGTAGAACTGTTGGATGAAGGAGAGGGACTTAATATCCAAACTATAAATATCACTTGGGTTACCAAGGAGATGTATGCCAATGCCTTGGTGACTGCAGGGATAAAGGATGCCCGGGTAATCGTGGCAGCGCCCTTTAATGTAACCGGGACGGCTGCTTTAACCGGAATAATGAAGGCCTTTGAAACCGTGACGGCGGAGCCCTTGGACGATGAGGCTAAAAAGATTGCCAGCGAGGAATTGATAAAGACCGGTGAACTGGGTGAAGAGATAGGCAAGGAAAAGGCAGGGAACTTAATAAAAGACATCAAGGAAAAAGTTGTGGCAGAAAAGATAACGGATCCGGAAAAGATAAAAAAGGTAATAATCGAAATAGCCGGAAAGCTGGATATTCAGCTCAGTGAAGAACAGATACAAAAAATACTGGAACTTATGAAAAAGATAAGTAGCCTCAATTTGGATGTTAGCCAAATATCCAAACAGCTGGAAGGCATAAAAAAACACTTGGATAAGATTAGCCAGGATGCCAGCGAGGCAAAGGGTTTCCTCCAGAAAATACTAAGTGCTCTTGAAAGATTTTTCACTTGGGTTAAAGGCTTTTTTTCATAGGAGGTATGTGCCCACATAATCATGGACTTACATACAATCGGGGACATACCTTAACATAAGAGGAATATCTTAAACTAAAGAGAGGTGTGCCCCCATACATTACTCACGGAAGGAAGATACAAATGACAGAAATAAGAGTAAGATTCGCACCGAGTCCTACGGGGCCTATACATATAGGCAACATGAGAACGGCATTGTTTAACTACTTATTCATTAAAAACCTAAAAAAAAGCGGCAAACAAGGATGCTTTGTATTGAGAATTGAAGATACCGACTTGGCAAGGTCCACCAAGGAATATGAAGGGTATATATTCAATGAACTGAAATGGCTGGGCATCGACTGGGATGAAGGCGTTGATAAGCTCGGACAATACGGGCCTTATCGCCAGAGTGAGAGGCTTGATATATACAAAAAATATGCCCAAAAATTGATCGATGAGGGCAAGGCCTATTACTGTTACTGCAGCAATGAACAAATCGAAAGGGATAAAGAAATTTCCATGGCAAAACTGGGGATACCCCAGTACTCCGGTAGGTGTAGAAACCTTACACCCCAACAGGCTGAAGAGTACCGACGGCAAGGTATAAAACCGGTGCTCAGGTTTGTTGTGCCCCGGGGCAAGACCGTTGTTTTTAATGATTTGATTAAAGGAAGAGTGGAAATAGATTCCGATACTTTGGGCGGTGATATGGTAATATTTAAATCCGATGGCATGCCCACCTATAACTTTGCTGTAGTGGTGGACGATGCTACCATGGATATTACCCATATAATTAGGGGAGATGACCATTTAACCAATACCCCGAAGCAGCTTTTGATATATGAAGCCCTGGGCTTTAAACCGCCAACTTTTGCCCATACATCCATGATTTTGGGACCGGACAAGACAAAGCTCAGTAAGAGGCATGGGGATAATTTTATAGGTCAGTACAGAGAAAAGGGATACCTGCCGGAAGCAATCTTTAATTTCCTGGCTTTGCTGGGCTGGTCCCCAGAGGGAAAAGAGGAGATATTGTCAAAGGAAGAGATAATAGAGAATTTTTCATTGGACAGGGTATCAAAGGCGCCGGCGGTGTTCGATATCAACAAGCTCAATTGGATGAATGGCGTATATGTCAAGAAAAGTCCGGCCCAGAGGATAGCAAAGCTGGCACTGCCCCATCTTAGGGAGGCCGGCTATATAAAGGATGAGATATGCGATGAAGACTTTGAATGGTTGACAAAGGCTGTGGCAGTAGTAAAGGACGGGGTGTCTTATGTAGGAGAGATTCCCGAAAAGCTGTCAATATTCTTTACCGAGGAGGTTGTGCTGGAAAACGATGAAGCAAGGGATATAATAGCTGGCGAAGGGGTGCCTGCAACCCTGGAGGCTTTCAGAAGGAAGATAAAGGAGCAGCCTGATTTGACGGCCCAGGCGGTGAAGGATATATTTAAGCAGCTTAAGAAAGAACTGGGAGTAGGCGGGAAGAATCTTTTTATGCCGGTTAGGGTAGCCATCACCGGTCAGGTTCACGGTCCGGACATGGGTGAAATGATAGAAGTTTTAGGCAAAGAGAAGTTACTAAAAAGGATTGACTACACCTTGGCCAATATATTATAATTATTGTTAATAAAAACATAGTAAAATAGTAGGAATTAAAAGGCTATGATGGAAAAGAGTAAGCTTGTTACATCAACAGAGATAAACTGTCACCGGCTGAAAGCAGTTTAGGGTCAATGACAGGCCGAAGTGCATTCCGGAGCCGATGGCCCGAACATAGGGTAGGGCCATACGGTAATAACCGTTATATTGTTTGAGTGGGGCTATGGCCCAACTAGAGTGGAACCGCGGATGATCTCCGTCTCTTAGAGAGACGGAGATTTTTGAGTTTAATCATAGGTTTTCACGACAATATATTAAGGGGTGAAGGTGTATGATAAAGCGACTTAAAAATGATATCAGAGCCGTATTAAGCAGGGACCCGGCAGCCAGAAATGCCCTGGAAGTAGTGCTGTGTTATCCGGGCTTCCATGCTGTTGTAATGCACAGGTTTGCCCATTTTTTGTATAAAAAAGACTTTAAACTCCTGGCCAGAATAATATCCCAATTCAATAGGTTTTTTACCGGCATAGAAATACATCCGGGTGCCGTAATAGGTGAAGGGCTGTTTATCGACCATGGCATGGGAGTAGTTATAGGCGAGACCACCGAAATAGGCAATAATGTGACGATATATCAAGGAGCCACCCTGGGAGGTACCGGTAAGGAAACCGGCAAGCGTCACCCCACCATAGGAAACAACGTGGTGATAAGCAGTGGCGCAAAGATCCTGGGACCCTTTAAGGTGGGGGATAATTCCAAGATAGGCGCAGGTGCTGTGGTGCTCAAGGAAGTGCCACCCAATTGTACCGTAGTGGGTGTCCCCGGCAGGATTGTAAAAAAGGACGACAGGCCCGTTAAGCTAGCCTTAGAGGATGTGGACCTGGATCAGGTGAGACTTCCCGACCCTGTCACCGAAGATATAAAACAACTACTTCAAAGGGTGGAAGAACTGGAGAAAAGAATTAAAAAAATGGAGGGAAACGTTGACGATGAAGCTATATAATACCTTGAAAAGGACTAAAGAAGAATTCGTACCCATAACCGATGGTATGGTTAAAATGTATGCCTGCGGGCCTACGGTGTATAACTATTTTCATATAGGCAATGCCCGGCCCTTTATTGTCTTTGATACCATAAGGCGTTACCTTGAGTATATCGGGTATAGGGTTGAGTTTGTACAAAATTTCACAGATATTGATGACAAGATGATAAACAGGGCCCGCCAGGAGGGTATTTCGGTAAAGGAACTGGCTGACAAGTATATAAAGGAATACTATAAGGACGCCAAGGGCCTCGGCATCAAAAGGGCTACCCATCACCCCCGGGCTACGGAGCATATAGAGGAAATCATAGCACTGGTGGAAACCCTTATAGACAAGGGCCTGGCCTATGAGCTAAATGGGGATGTATACTATGATACCACAAAGTTTAAGGAATACGGAAAACTGTCCCACCAGACCATAGAGGATTTGGAGGCCGGTGCCAGAATAGAAGTGAATGAAAATAAGAAGCATCCCATGGACTTTGCGCTGTGGAAGGCTCAAAAGCCGGGGGAACCGGCGTGGGACAGCCCCTGGGGCAGAGGCCGGCCGGGATGGCATATCGAATGTTCGGCCATGGCCATGAAATATTTAGGGGATACCATCGACATACACGGTGGGGGCCAGGATTTGATATTCCCCCACCATGAAAATGAGATTGCTCAGAGTGAAGGCAGTACCGGAAAGCCCTTTGCCAGGTACTGGATACACAATGGATATATTAATGTAAACAACCAAAAGATGTCCAAGTCGCTGGGAAATTTCTTTACCGTAAGGGATATAAGTAAGGAATACGACCTTGAAGTGGTAAGGCTGTTTATGCTATCCGCCCATTACAGAAACCCCATCAACTTTAGCAAGGAGCTTTTGGATCAGGCAAAGAGCGCCCTAGAGAGGCTGTATAATGCAAAAAATAATTTGTTGTATCTCAGGGAGAAGACTGCCGGTAAGGAAATAAAACCCGGGGAACAAGGCTTTATACGCGCCCTGGATGAATATAGGGAAAAATTTAAGGATCAGATGAATGACGATTTTAACACTGCCGATGCCCTGGCGGTGATATTTGAAATGGTGAGGGAGATAAATTCCACTATAACAATTGACAGCAGCAGAGCCGCTGTTGACAAGGCCTTGGGCATGCTTAATGAATTGACATCGGTGCTGGGTCTTTTGACAAAGGACGATAATAACTTGGATGATGAAATAAAGAAAAAGATAGAGCTTAGGGAACAGGCCCGTAAAGAAAAGAACTGGTCCCTGGCCGACAGCATAAGGGATGAACTGTTGGCCCAGGGCATAGTGCTGCAGGATACTCCCCATGGGGTTAAGGTCGTAAAACAAGGCTAAACACGGCAGCCTATCCAATTTATTGCATATTTGCGGTGTATAGGATATAATGCATTTATTAAAACTATGAGTAACTTGGGAAATAATCAGGAAATTGGTGGAAATTTGGAACATTTATTTAAAGAATTTTTCGAACAGAGCGTGAGATTATATATAAAAGACGATAATGATGTGAAGATGCTGTCGCCCCTGGTACTGGCTTTTGTCGGCGATGCTGTTTACCACCTGTTTATAAGGACATATTTAGTGGCCCATCATCAGGAAGCGGTACATGCGCTCCACAATAGGGCTACTGCCTATGTAAAGGCGGCAGCCCAGTCCGATACCATTCACAGTCTTTATCAAACCTTATCGGAGGAAGAACAGGGTATCTTCAAAAGGGGGCGCAATGCAAAGACGGGTACCGTGCCCAAGCATGCTGATGTGGGAGAATATAAGTATGCCACCGGTTTTGAGGCCTTGTTGGGATATCTGTTTTTAGCAAAAAGGCATGAAAGATTGCTGGAAATCCTTAAGGCCTCCATTGAATATGAAACTGATGGACATGAAACTGACGATTAAGGGTGAATTAATGGGTAAAAGGGATAATAAAAGATGCAGTAATGGGACATTAAATGAAGGAAAAATGAATATAATAGAAGGAAGAAAGCCTGTACTAGAAGCTTTAAGGGCGGGCAGGATCATTCGCAAAATAATCCTGGCCCAGGGTATCAAAGAGGATGCCGTAATCAGGGAGATAATAACATCGGCTCAAAAAAACTCTATTCCTATTCAACGGGTGGACAGACAGAAAATATTTGATTTATCCGGCAGTGACGTTCACCAGGGCATAATAGCTGAAACTGAGCCTTACAAATACAAAACCTTGGAAGATATAATCGATAAAGCCAAAGCCGGCCAAAGGCCACCCTTTATTATAGTTCTTGATAGAATAACAGATCCCCACAATTTGGGCTCGATTATTAGGACCGCCGAAGGTTGTGGCGCCCATGGCGTTATCATCCCACAGCGAAATGCCTGCGGAATCACCCCAACGGTCATCAAGGCCTCGGCCGGAGCAGTAGAGCACATTCCAGTTACTCGGGTGGTAAATATAACTAGGACTTTGAACCGGCTAAAACAGCAGGGCTTTTGGATAATAGGCGCAGACATGGAAGGCAGCCCATATTATAGCGCCGATTTGACGGGCCCGATAGCTTTGGTATTAGGCAGTGAAGGCCAAGGCATAGGACGATTGGTTAAAGAGAGTTGTGATTTGTTGGTGTCCATACCCATGATGGGGAGGGTACAGTCTTTGAATGTTTCGGTGGCTGGGGCAATTCTGATGTACGAGGTATTAAGACAGAGAAGGGATATATAAACAAAGGGAGAACGGGTGGAGCGTCCATTGGATGAATTATTGGTTATTGACGGTTACAATATAATAAATGGTTGGCACCAGTTAAAGGAACTGGCAAAGGAGAACCTTGAGGCTTCGAGGGATAAACTAATTGAAATACTGCGGAACTACCAGGGATATAGGAATGTAAAGATTATACTGGTGTTTGATGGTCATCTAGCGAAGGATGGCAGGGAACAGCACTATTATTACAGCGGCTTGGAGGTTGTCTATACTAAAGAAGGGGATACCGCTGATAATTATATTGAAAGGCTGGTACATGAATTAGGCAGGGAAATGCGGATACGGGTGGCCACATCGGATGGAACGGAGCAGGTGATAATAATGGGCAGAGGCGGTATAAGAATGTCTTCAAGGGAACTATGGGAGGATATAAACAAGTGCATGGATGAAATGAAAGGGGCTTATACCGGCGGTATGGCATACAAACTCCATAGGCTGGACGATCGGATCAAGCCCGGAGTGATGGCAAAACTGGAGAAATGGCGGCGACAACGGTGACTTGACTAATATCTTTGAGGTAATGTATAATAACAATGTGCTATCTTGTCTTTAATTCATGTGATGGGGGCGATCTTGGTGGAGAGTAACGCAGCCGAAAATGCTCTGGACAACTTGGGAATAATGATGGATGAACAAGTGGTTGAAGATGCAAAAAACGGAGACAGCAAGGCATTGGAGTATTTAATAAATAAGTACAAGAATTTTGTTAGGGTAAAGGCTCGGTCATATTTTTTGATCGGAGCGGATCGGGAAGATATCGTCCAGGAAGGCATGATAGGGTTATATAAGGCCATTAGAGATTTCAAAAACGACAAGCTATCTTCTTTTAGAGCATTTGCCGAACTATGCATAACCAGACAGATAATAACTGCCATAAAAACTGCGACCAGGCAAAAACATATACCACTTAATTCTTATATATCCTTAAACAAACCCATATACGATGAAGAATCGGATCGCACATTGTTGGATGTCTTATCAAGTGCTAAGATCTCGGATCCCGAGGAACTAATCATTAGCCGTGAGGAATTCAACAATATTGAATCGAAAATAGGCGAACTACTCAGTGATTTGGAATGGGAAGTACTCAATTCATACCTTCAAGGGAAATCATATCAGGAAATCGCAGTTGATCTGGACAGGCATGTCAAATCAATAGATAACGCCCTCCAAAGGGTCAAACGTAAATTAGAGAGGTATTTGGAGGTAAGAGATTCATAACCAACATGTTCCATTAGTTTAATCTTCATATTGACATATTGGAATAATAGAATTAAAATAATTTATTGAAGGCAAAAAGCGGGAGTAGCTCAGGGGTAGAGCACCAGCTTCCCAAGCTGGGTGTCGCGGGTTCGATTCCCGTTTCCCGCTCCAATTGATTGAGGATATAAGCGTACATATTAACCCATACCATTTTTTTAAGGAGGATATAAATAAAATGGCAAAGGCAAAATACGAAAGGACGAAACCCCACGTAAACATAGGTACAATAGGGCACGTTGACCATGGTAAGACGACATTGACAGCAGCGATAACGACGATAC
>JBMNSO010000012.1:0-25414 GCA_050945235.1 Mahellales bacterium | reverse complement strand
TATTGTCTTCTATCGGTTGTAGGCTGGCTGCATTTATGGCATCCTGTACACTGGAAAAACTGTGCTTTTCATCATTTATATAAAAATGGGGGCTTAATTCCGACTGATCATCGGTGTTGTTTTCTTGTTGGGGTCCTTTACCAGAGTCAAACTGGGTATCATCTTCTCTTTCACTTTCATCAAGATTATCTTGGTCGGTATTTTCTTCTATACCATCTTCATTATCTCTCACTGGGTTGTTTTCTTCAGAATTGGGGTTTACGGGCTGTAAGAATATATCAAAGGTCTGGGTGTTTACGGGAACCTCAATCGTTTCATAACCGTCTGCACTTATTTCGATTGTATAGTTCTCTTTCGGATCTTTATCAAAGGAAAAACTGCCGTCCAGATCGGTTGTTGTGAAATCCCTCTGGTCTTGGGGTCTGTTGTCCTGTTCGTTAAGGACTACTAAGGCACCAGCGATGGGCTGCTTTGTTTCTGTATCCAGAATAAAGCCCCAAGGCTTATTATCTTCACCTTCTGTTCCATTTCCTTCCTGGGTAACACCATCTTGATCGGAAGCTGAGGTCTCGGCCATCGTAAATTCAACGCTGTCGCCGGTATTTTGACCATGGTCGTCAGTTCCAACCATTGATTCATCAACCGATCCCGGCACTTGATCCTGGGGACCTTCGTCAGCACTGACATATGCAGGAAAAGCTGAAAACAGCAGCCCTATTATAAAGAGAGTTGACATAATAAGAATGAGTTTTCCCGTCTTAGATTTGCCATTAAACAACCCAAAACACCCCTTGTACATTAACAGATTTATAGCTAATCTTGTTTATCAATAAACACTTAAATAACGAATAACAAGCATATCGATTTTTTTAGTTGATCAGTTTTGCTGCCCATGTGGCCTTGTATTAAGCCTATAAGGTTAATACCGGCACCCCGAGCATTGTTATCGTGGCATATACGAACCCAACAGCTGCAACAGCAATGACAAGAATCCGGGTACGTTTTTCATCAAAGGAGGCAGTAATGCCAAGTAAAAACATAACAACTGCGTATATAACAGTCACAAGGCCTAAACGGTCGTCCATGTCATTATCCCTTTGCCCTGCTTTAATCATCTGCTGGCCTTGTTCATACATTTTATTTGCTTCCTCATAATAACTTTCTTCGAATCCTTCTTTATCAAAGGGCGATGCATATTCCTCTTGGGCATCTGCCCATTCAATGGCTTCGGCTAGTTCCTCGCTAACATTGTCGGCCATAATTTGGTCAAGCTTCCATTGAAGTTTTTCAACTTCGTCGGAGTCTCTGCTTTGGGCAAATTCAAGTTCAATACGCAAATCGTTGATTCTGTTCCAAAGTTCCATGTCTTGGGCTATATATTGTGCTGCCTCGTTGTACATGGAATTTGCTTCTCCGATAATGGCAATACCCTTAGTATACTTGGCTGATTGCTCGCCACTGTAAAGGGAGGACTGCCACGATGCCCATGACGTTAAAATAGCAGTAATGCCTAAAAAAATTGCGATAAATAGTTCAAGCCTTGCAGTAAACCTATCTTTTTCCATTTCGATCTCCTTGCTAAAAATAAACTACATTAAATACTGGTTATTTTTCTTTGTAAATTTCCGGTTTAATCATTGCATTGTTGAAATGTGTCGCCAATATGATTATTAATTTTAACATAAATATACAAAAAAAACATATATTTTTGACGAAATGTATAAATTTAAGGATGAGTGGACGAATATGTAAATAAAGAGAGAATGGGTTTATTTGCACGCGCGGTGGGCAGCATGCCTACCACAAAACAATGGTTCTATCAACGGTAGGAATGCAGTAAAAAGGCTGTAAGATATGTAAATAAGGGAGGATAATAGGTGTACTTGTGCCCCATAGAAGTAAGCGGTCATATAATCTTCCCATTGAGGGATTGCAAAGCAAGTTATAAATCCAGAATCTGTTTCAACTGTCTTGCATATTTACGGCTTACCGGTATATTATTCAGGCAATTGGCCAGTTTTATCTGGTAGGTATTGTTAAACATGGGTAGAATGGCCTCAATCTTATCGATATTTACTAAAAAAGCCCTGTGGCACCTAAAGAAACCCGATTCGGACAGCCGTTCCTCCCAATAACCCAGGGTACCCCGGACCATCAACACCCCTCCTTCGGTTACAACACTAACATCACCTTCATCTGCACAAAGATATAGCGCATGTTTCGGATCTATCAACAGTATTTTATCTCCCTTCCAGGCAATTATCTTCTTACTATATCTTTTTAGCAGTGGTGTAAGGTCCTTGTCGGTCTTCCTTTCCCTGTCGTATTTACTATAATTGAGATAATCCTTCATCAGCTTTCTCATGGTTTGTTCCAGACGTCTCTTGGAAATGGGCTTTAAAACATAATCTAATGCATTAATCTCAAAGGCCTTTACAGCATACTCATCAAAAGCGGTTATAAATACTATAGGTATATCAGGTATAATCCGCCGCATTTCCTCTGCTACCGTAAACCCGTTAACCTGGGGCATTTCTATGTCCAAAAAAACGGCATCGGGTTTTAACTGTTCCAGACTCTCAAGGGCCTCAATGGGGTCTGTATAAGCACCCAGGACATCCACACCCTCAAACTGCCTGACAACATACTTTAAGTTTTCCAATGCCATTGGCTCATCATCAATTAGAAATACTTTCATTATGACAATCCTCCTTTATACCCGAATCCGGAATTGTCACTACAATTGTAGTACCTTTATTCACTTCACTTATGATCTTTAACCCGCAACCGTAATACCTTTTCAACCTTTGATCCACATTACGTAATCCGATACCTTGAGTTTTAGCTTGTCCGTTAAGTATCGAATCAGCCTTATGTTGCGGCATTCCCATTCCGTCGTCATTTACAATTATTATAGCACCATTATCAGCCCTGTTTACCAATATGCTGACCGTGCCTCCTTCCTTCTTAGGATATATGCCGTATTTAACGGCATTTTCCACCAGTGGCTGGACTGTCAACGGCGGTATATTAATGGATATCCCCGGGTCGATATTATATTCCACCTTAAGCCTGCTGCCCAACCGCACCATTTCAATGCGCAAATATGATTTCACAAGTTGAAGCTCTTCCTCCAGGGGGATAAAGCCGTTTAGACCATTAAATTTGAACTTGCTCTGAAGATAGTTACTCAGTTCATCTAAAATCGTGTAAGCCTTTTCGGGCAGTGTGACACAAAGCCCCATTATTGCGTTCAATGCATTATATAGGAAGTGGGGGCTTATTTGTGCCTGCAAAGCTTTAAGCTCGGCATCAACTACCTGCCTCATAACTTTCTTCATTGTTACCAAAGTCCTGACACGGGCCAGCATTTCCTGTCTCTCGAAGGGCTTGGACAGATAGTCGTTGGCACCTCTTTCAAAAGCCCGGAGTATATCTTCAGTACGGTTCCTTACAGTCAACACAAGGACGGGCAGTTCCACAACCGAGTATTTTTCCCTTATACGGCTACACAGCTCATACCCGGACATTTCCGGCATCAAGATATCCGTTATAATCAGGTCATAATCGGAATAGTCCATGATCTTTTCCAGGGCTTCCTTACCGCTAAATGCGGTATCCACCCGGTAGTTCTGGGAGTTGAGCTGGCTGACCAATACCTGACAATTGACAGGCTCGTCATCCACTACAAGAATCTTACCATCAGGAGTACCCGCCTCCAGCTCAGCCGCCGCCATTTCCGTTGACGCATGGTCAAAGACCAATTGCATATCGGTTTCGTGGTCATTATCCGCCATTTTTTTGTTGCTGGCCTGGAGGGTAAAGGTAACTTTAGTTCCTTTGCCTTCCTCAGATTCCACCCATATTTGGCCTCCCTGTAGTTCCACCAGTTTTTTTGTTATGCAAAGGCCCAGGCCTACTCCCGTATACCCGGAAGAAACCGAACTTGTTATTTGCTCAAAACTATCAAAGATATTGTCTATTTTATCGGCTGGAATACCAACCCCGGTGTCTGCCACGGAAATATGGATATAACCGTCCTTTTCCATGGCAGATACCTTTATACTGCCGGACTGGGTGTATTTAATGGCGTTGCCTATCAGATTGTACAATACCTGCTGCAAGCGGTTCTCATCGGCCACCACCGGCGGCAGGTGATTGGAAAAATCGCTATGGAGTTTTAGTGATTTGCCCGAGGCAATAGGTTTACAAAGGGCCAGCACAATTTCCACTACTTGTTTTACATTAACGTTCTTTTTTATGAGCTTAATATCGTTGTATTTAAGCTTTGTAAAATCCAGTATGTCTTGTACAAGTACGGCAAGGCGCCTGCCGGTTGAAATAATCAGCGAGATATTCTTTTTGTCCCGGTCACTGAGCCGCCCCTTGGCACCTTCATCCATGGACTCAGCTATGCCTATCATACCGTTTAGCGGCGTTAAAAGCTCGTGGGTGATACTGGCTAGGAATTCATCCTTGAGTTTATCCATGGACAGCAAACGCTGGGATATATGCTCCACTTCCTTGAAAGCTTTGGAAAAGCGGCTGGATATTACAAAGGACTGGGCAATAACAAATATAAAAAGACCAAAGGGGGTCAAACTGCCGGTTAAAACCTTCTCGTTAAAGTAGAATATATCGTTAAAAACGGTGGCAATAAAAACTAGGGAGCCGATCATGACGATAGACGCACCTTCCCGTTTCCTGAAAACCCCCACTAACAGTGCCCACAGGAGATAGGCACATACTATAAAAGTGAATATCTGGTAATAAATTAGTATGGTGGAATAAAAATGGGCCTTTGTAACGATAACGATCAATGAATACCCAAAACCCACCGCCGCTATTATTCGGCTCAACTTGCAGTGTACCTCTTTAGGGAATAATGACTGCACGAAAAGGGTGTAAAAGGCTATCCCCAGATAAAAGGTCAGATATTCCACCTTTAGAACAAATTCCTGACTTATTTGGGGAAAATAATATAATAGTATTATCTCACCCACCAGCAGGCTACGCAGGGATATCAGTAGGCAAAATATTCCGAAGTATAAGGGTGACCTGTCCTTCCTCCTTAAGACATATAGTATGAGATAGTATAGACCCATTATAAACAGGCTGCCGAAAAGTATCATATCGGTCAGTACCTGGCGTTCCCTAAGTTTAATAATATCTTGGCTGTTTCCGAATTTAATAGACTGCCATATGCCTCCCCGCCTGTGCATAAAATTCGCCACCTGCACAACCAGTTCAATGGTACTGGTGCTTTGGTTTAAGGTTATAACCTTATGATAATGCTTGGCCAAGCTATCCTCACTTGTAGCACCTACCTTACCGTCGGAGGATACCAGTTGTCCGTTTACCCACAGCCTGTGGGAAGTGTACACCGACGGCAATTCCATGGCCTTGGGTTTACCATCTTGGGGGAGCTTGACCCTTAGGCGAAAGGTAGCATAACCCATGCCTTCTATAGGAACGCCGTCTACTTCAAATCCGTTCCATGACCGGGGAAGTTTCATAAGATTTTTGCCTTCAAGTCCACCATCGCTGTTGACAAAGTGCTGGGGATCATAAAGTTTCTTCCAGTAAAACTCCCATTCACCATCAAGGCCCACAGGCCCGTTCCCCTCAAAATCCCATTGGGAAAGATCCAAAACCCCGTCTATGGCCGTGGGAGGACTCACCTGATCCTTAGTGTGGGTACAGGCGGTTAATGAAAAGAGAAATACCAATACTATTATTATGGAAACAAAAGCCACACGGGGACTTATAAAAAAGTTTTTACGTTGGTATGACTTTCTAACATAAAATGAAGACAACTCTTTCCCTCCAAGTAATAAAAATACACAAAACCTATTCACCAGTGGTGCCTTTGTCATTTGCATTAGAGGATTGACTGTTTGTAGTAGTGGAATTATTGTTTATAATAATGACATTATTGCCTTTAATAGTAGCTCCGTTGTTTGTATCAGTAGCTTTATTTTTTGGGGTCATTCCGTCCAGAACCTTTTTAGCATCCCCAGCCAGTTTTTTATCCTTGGTAATATCAATAACCTTTTTAAAGTCTGCCTTGGCCAAATCCATCTTCTTTAGGTGATAATACGCAACACCGCGATTGTAATAGGAAATGTCCAGGCTGGCCTTAAGCTCAATAGCCTTGGTAAAGTCCTTAACTGCCGCGCTATATTCCTTCAGCATAAGACGGGCATTACCCCGTTGGTGATAGGCCGGGCCGTACTGGTCATCCAGATCAGTGGTTTTATTGAAAAAGTCTATCGCACTGCGGTATTTTTCAAGGTAAAAATACGCCAGCCCCACCCTATAATTGGTTTCTATATCCTCCGGATAATGGTCCAGATATACCTTCCAATCGTCAATGGCCTTTTGATATTCTTTCAAACTAAAATAAGCGATGGCCCTTTGCTGGTAGCAGTTTACCATATCGGGATCCCGTTCAATTACGTATGTACTGTCCTTTACGGCCTGTTCATAATCGCCCTTTTCCAGATGAGCCAAAGCTCTGTTGAAGTACGCCGTTAGATAATCAGGGTCAATGGCAATAGCCTTTGTAAAGTCTTTAATGGCAGCGTCATAGTCTTGTAATGACAGATATGCATTGCCACGGTTGTTATAAGCCTCCACAAAATCGCCCACAAGTCCTATAACCCGATCAAAATCAGCGATCGCATCTTCATATTTGCCGTATTCCAAATATGCATTGGCCCGATTGAAATAAACCGCCGGTTCTTTAAAACCCAGGTCCTGGGCTTTGTTATAGTTTTGTATGGCCTGTTGATAATCCTTGAGGTTGTGATAAGCAAACCCTATACTGTTGTATATTGCACCCTGCATTGGGTCCAGTTCTGACAATGCCTTATAATCCTTCAGGGCCAGCTCCCAGTTCTGCCTTGAGGCATGTATGTCCGCTCTGTTCTGCAGGGCTTCGATGTTTTGGGGCTGTTGGTCAAGAACCATGGTAAAATCGAGAAGGGCTTGGTTTTGCACACCCATTTTCTTGTACAGTTTTCCCCGTATCAGGTAAGCTTCTGTCAACTCGGGATTCAGATCTATGGCATATCCCAAATCCTCCATACCCAACGCAATATCATTCATGGCCAAGTGGGTTTTTGCCCTGTATAGGTAAGAATCAGCATCCTTTGAATCCAATTGGACAGCCTTGTTCAAATCCACAAGGGCTGCGTCGTATTCACCCATTATATACATCAGCCTGCCTCGCTGGGCATAAGCAGCCGCCATTGTATCATCCATCTCAATGGCCGTTGAAAAGCTTTTCAACGCCTCAGCATTGTTTCCGGCCTGTAAATAGTGGACACCCTGTTTAACCAGCACCTCCGCAGTATTTTCAACCGGCAGCCCTCCGTCAAATAGATCGATAAAGCTACTGCCCAATGTAACAAAAAGGAAGGCTGCTATTATCGCTATAACAAAAAACCGCTTAATACGGCTCGACGGTAATATAATTTTTTTGATAAATAAAAAAAAGTTTCCCTTCATAAAAATAACCTCCACCTAGTCTAAGGCTCGCTAAAAACAATTAAATAACAATTTGTCAACAATGATAAAATAAAAAGGGGGGAGGGGTTAACAACATATTAGCCGATAATACATAAAAATTATCGTCTATTTTTCTTTTCATGGAGATTATATCACATAATTCTACATTTTTGAACAATTATTGCCATGTTTTTATATGCCTACAAATACCGATATGCCTACACAAAATACCGTTTGGGCTTTTAGGCTTTAATATTCTCCCTATCCTTTCAAGTATCCCTAAAATACTAGGCCATTGTAATATTTTTTACAAGGCCATACCATGTTTTTTTGGATTTTGGGGAACATACAAACCAAAGCTTCGTCTATAATAAGTAAGAAACACTTTGTAAGGAGGAAATGTAAATGAAAACAAGATTTATAGTACTTAGCCTGTTGTCCATTGTATGCCTGGGTTTGATTCTATCTGGATGCACTCCCCAAACCCATGCTATGGACGAACAGCCCGAAGACGTCCAACCGGTAGCTGATCAACCCGAACAAGAAACCGGGCAGGATGCATGCCAACTCGTCCAGGCTGAGCTAATAATAGATAAAGAGGTTTATTCCAATAACGAAACGATGCAATTGTCCCTGAGAAACAATGCCAGTTCAAATATATCCTTAGGCCAGCCATATACCATTGAAGAATATAAAGACGGTCAGTGGTCTTTATACCCGTTGGAACTAATGTTCACAATGGAGCTTATTACATTAAAACCCGGCGAAACCTTTGACCAAAAAGTGGAACTTAATGATTTGAAACCAGGAAAATACCGCATATCAAAGGACGTTAACTTTGAAGAATCGGAAACCAGCATGATACTGTATCAGGAATTTGAAATTAAATAAAGACTCAAAAAATGCCGGATAAACCCCGGCATTTTTAAAACCCGTTATAATGTAGTTTGTTATAGGGTAGGCTTTCTTCATCATAGGATGGCTTGTCTTCGTCTTTATAGCCAAGGGCTATGATACATTCCACACTATATTTTTCGGGTATCCCTAGATTGCGTTTTATATAGTCCCCGGCTTTTTCGTTGTCGGAATGATATCTTCCCCTTACCTGTATCCAGCAGGAACCCAAGCCCATTGAATGGGCGGTCAATTGCATAACAATCGCCGCGATGGAGGCGTCCTCTATCCATACGTCACAAAGATCAGTATCTGCAATTACTACAATGCCCAAGGGCGCGCCGGCCAAAAACTGTGAACCATGGTCCCGACAGGATGACAGTGTTTTTAAGATCTGTTTATCGTTTACCACAATAAACTCCCATGGCCGCCTTCCCCTGGAGGATGGGGACAACAACCCGGCCTTTAAGATCATGTCTATCTTTTCTTTCTCAACCTCCCTGTCCTTAAACTTCCTTATACTCCTTCTGGCCATTAACAAGTCCAGCAATTTTTAAACCTCCCTTCCAATTGGCAGTCCGTATTTAAAACCTAATGTGCTCCTTTTACTACTTAATAATATCATATTTTAATGACCTATCCATTAAAAGTATACATCCCAAAGGTAATTATGGAAAATACAATAATAAAAAACACGCCCAGGGCCTGTTTTTTTTGCCCCTTTGTCCATAGATACCGGCAGTAAGTTAGGGGATATAAGTTGGTTATTACTATTGCTATAAAAAATACTATCCTCATTGGTTTTCCTCCTCGGCCTGCTTAGCGGGCGCTGTTTCCAGCATCATCCCGGACCTTCTGATTGTGAATTCTACTTTGGTGCTAACCACAGCTTGGGGATACCGGCCCAGCCAATTATATTCCTCCCATTGCTGTATTGTCGCAAATTCTCTGGATACATATTTCCCGAAGTTAAAGATATCCGATTTAAAGGTTTTTTGGGTCTTTGCTATAAGCCTGTCCATTCTCCCTTTAATTTCCTGTTCAAAGGCCCTCTCAAGAATAGGCTGCAAATCATCGGATTCATAGTTGATTTTACTTTGAGTCGATACAATATTTCCCTCCAGCCGGATCAGCACTTCTATCCTCGGACTGTTTCCCGATAAATCAGTCTTTATGGTGGGCCTCCTTGCATCCCTTACATCCAGGACAATTATATCATCCGGTTTTTGAGGATCGGGTATTGTTAAGAATCCCCTTTTATACTCTCCCGTAATCATCATAAAAACGCGGGTTTCGTCGCCCTTCAGCTCGCCTACCATCGTGCCACCGTTAAATACTGCCGTGCCCATCAGCTCAGCCTTAACTCCTCCCCTCCGGGGAACCTCCCCGGCCTTATGATGGCCGCCGCTTACCTCTCCCCGGGGTATATGGGCCTGCTCCATCAAGCCTTTAAAGTCGTTTTTGCTCACCAGTACCGATACCGGCTGGTGGGTGGTGGATTTTAATGCATCATTGAACCTCCCTATATTTATATAGGGTATTAGTCCTGTCCTATATGCCTGCTCCATAGCCAGTTCAATGGTCTTTATAATGTCGTCTCCCAATACGGGTTTGTTTTCCAGAATAAAATCTCTGGCCTTTCCCCGGGAAACAAATATGAACATATTTCTCCTGATTTCATTGTATCTAATCAGGGCGTTAATATACCTGTCCATTTCACCCTGCTGGGCCATTTCCTTTGAAACAACAAAATACTTGATATGGAACAGGTTAAACCGCCTAGAGGTTGAAGTGCTCAGCATATCCAATCCGGTGTATAGGGAAGGGCAATCGATGGTTACTATCATAGTCCCGTCGCTTTCCCCTTCAATGCCTCCACCCCCTCCAACGGATTGACTGAATGTAGCATACTGTACCGTCAGGCGGACCCTGTCCACTTCGCCCTTATCTACACCAATAGAAACTATATATGCAAGATCGTCCACCTCATTGCTGTCAAAGCATCCTGCGGTGGATAATGCAATAAGTAAACACATAAGTATTTTAAACCCTTTAAGCATCCAACCTTCCTCCCTTCACCCGTCGAACCAGAGAAGATATCAAACCTAAAAGGGGTATTGCGAAAAAGAAGAGGGAACCGTATCCTCTGGTCCATTGTACCAACACCAGCAATGAAGAAAAATCGGGGATAAACATACCTATACTGTAGTATATGGTAAAAAACGGGTATATAAGGGGTTTGTAATCATCTACCTTAATCACCTTGGCGAATACAGTAATGGCAGAATACAGGTGTACTGTAATACAAATACCCGAGCTTAGGGCCCATACGAAAATATATATGGCTTCAAACCTGGTAAAAAACCTGCCATATACTATCCCCCTTGCAATACTTAAAATAGGTATGGTATTTTCCTTAAGAACTAGGTAGTTGCGAAATAATGTATAACAAAACAGGGAAAAGGATATTAACGCACCCGATACCAAGATCGAATATAATCCAATCCTTTTGAAATGTTTATGGCCTTGAAGGCTATTGACCAAAAAGGCCAGTATAACAACCTCGCCATAGGCCGAGCTCCTGCTTATTCCATGGCTTATGCTTTTCTTCAATCCATAACCTAAAATAGGAAAAAGGTTGGAGACATCATATAACGGCACAGCCAGCAGCAATATGGACAGCAGCCCGATTATAATTATAAAAAACCATAGGCTGGCCATTCTCGATATGGCCTCCAAACCTAAGTATACAGGAAAAAAAGCTCCAAACCCCAGGAAAAGCAGTATAAAGTCCGGTGGGGTCAGGGGATATTCAAAAATTTTGAGTGCCTCAATCAATTCCCTGGATATAATGGTTGCACTGAATAATAGATACCCTGCAAGGGCCAAGCTTAACACTCCCCCGATAAAACTGCCCAGGGCCAGCTGCAGGATCTGTACCAGATCCTTACCGGGAAAGCGTTTTATTAAAAGGTATATAAAACCAAAACCTACGGCCGCAGTCGCTGCTGATATCATTGTGGTATACCAACTTGCCGTGCCAACGTAATCGGTCAGGGCCCTGGGAGATGATAAAAATACCTTGGTAATTATGGTTATTATAATAAGGCTGGCCGCTTCATGGGGCCCTATCTTGCCTTCCTTTATCATCATATCACTCCCTGTTGCCCTCGGAAGGTTTTCCCTTGACCCACCCCCGGGAAATATCCGGCTGTCTTTTTTTGTCCATGGGCTGCATATATTCCGGCCTTTCCTCCTGTCTCCAAATAGGTTTTCTGATAATACTATCTGCTTTTCTACTGCCGGTCCGGGGCCAGTTGGGAACCATGTAGGGTACACCAAAGCTTCTCATGGATACCATTAATGAAGATATGACAATAACCCCCATGGTCATCCCAAAAAATCCCATAACGGCACCCAAGGCTATAAAAAGGAATCTTATGATCCGGGCGGAAAAGTTTAGTTCATAATTGTTTATGGAGAAACTTCCCAAGCCGGTAATAGCAACCACGATAATTAAAATAGGGCTTACAATCTTGGCAGCTACGGCTGCCTGGCCCAGGATAAGTGCGCCGATGATACCCAGGGTAGGTCCGATAAGACCGGGGATGCGTATACCTGCTTCCTGTATCAGTTCAAAGGAGACCTCCATCAGCAATACTTCTACAATGGTGGGGAAGGGAATGCCCTCCCTGTTTCGGGCAATGGAGAACAGCAACTCCGCCGGTATAGTCTGCTGGTGATAGTTTATCAGGGAAATATATAGACCAGGTACAAAGATGGCGGTGAAAAAGCCAAATAACCTTACCATTCTCATAAATGTAGCATAATGCCACCTGTTATTGCTATCCTCCGCTGTATTAAAAAGGGACAGAAAGGTTACCGGTACGGTCATTACAAAGGGCGTCCCGTTAACTAAAATAGCAGCTTTGCCTTCCATTATGCATGAGGCCGTCCTATCGGGTCGTTCAGTAGTCATCACCTGGGGAAAAAGCATAAGGGTATTGTCCTCAATCAACTCCTCAATAATTCCGCTACCGTATATAAAATCAATATCTATACTCTGGATCCTTCTTTTTACCTCATCCACAATGGCAGGATTCACAATTCCATCCAAATACATAACAGCTACCTGCCCTTGATTGGTTTCGCCCAGTGTAAACATTTCGGTTGTCAGGTCCTTATTCTTTATAATTCGTCTTATGAGGGTTATATTGGTCTCAATATCCTCTGTAAAACCTTCTTGGGAACCCCTGATAACATTTTCGGTAACCGGTTTATCCACCGCCCGTTTTTGGTACCCTTTAAAGTTTACAGCCAACAAACTGTTACTTTTGTCAATATATAATAACGTCTCGCCCTTTATCACTCCGTCAACAGCATCCTTATAACGAAGGATTATTTTGGTATTATCAGCCGCCAGGACGTTTTCATTGACAAAGTCTATTCTGTCGGTATGTTCAGGACAGACCAGCGCAAGATTGAGTTGCATTAAAGGTTTTATTATCGTCTCGTTCACTAGGCGTTTTTCTATCATTCCATCCAGGAAAATGATAAAGGCACCTGTATCATCCCCTAATTTAAACCTGCGGATTACTACATTCTGATTCTTTGGAAAATTAAATAGCTTTTCGAAATAGTTTACATTTGTTGTGATGTCAGGATAAATGTCGCTGGTCAGGGTAAGCCTTTGGACTTTATCTGCCTTTGTCTCTTCCTTTCTCCATCTATTAAGCTTAACAGGTTTTTTAACCCGTATGCCATTCTTTTTGGTTGACTGGAAACTGTCCTCATATAGATCATCAAAAACATACTCGTTTTTCTTGTTGTCGAAGCCGGTTTCGGACTTTGTACTGCCCTCATCACTTTTTTCAGACAGCACAAACTTATCGGTCTCTGGGGGTTTATAGCTTATCCTGGAAAATATTCCTCTTAGTTTTCCCTGCGGTTTAGTCAAACTTCTCCCTCTATTCCAATAACTCATATAAGTCATGACGATTTGGTGTTAAAGATATTGTCATATATGCTTAAAAATTGTATAACTATTGTTTTTTATATAGTATTTTATGATAGTTTATCCATAGGTTGGGATTGTTATTCAACTGCCAACACCGCAGTTACTATTGCAGCCTTGACCATTGTCCTGTTACCGCCAATGGTAAATCAAGGACAAAAAAAAGATTAGCAAGAATCCTTATATCTTTGCTAATCCCTTATATTATTAATAGGCTACCCTAAGCCCTTATTAACCGTATACCGATATATTCTTCTTATTAATCTCAAAAGTGCCGGTATCATCAAAATCCGGGATGGTCTTGCCCAGCATCAGGTCATTCAACCGCCTAACCACCAGCTCGCCCCACAGGTTGGGCCTTTGGGCTATGATCGATACCAGCTTGTCCATTTTTATAAGCTCCATGGTTTTTTCGGTCTTGTCAAAGCCTATATATTTAACGTTGATATCCAATTCCCTTTGCAACCTGTCAACTATAAAACCTGATTCAAAATCCATGCAAACAAGGCAATCAAAGTTCGGGTATTTTTGTATTACACCCTTTATACCGTCTATCCTGTCGTTTATGGTTTCGTAAACCTTAGCATCGACTTCCAGAATTTTTATACCGGGATACTGCCCGATAACCTCTTTAAAACCTTCCAGCCGCTGTTTCATATTATTCTGGACCAAGTTTGCCAGGGACAGGATAATATCACCCTTCCCCGACAGGGCCTTGGCTACTACCTGGCCCACCATTTTCCCTGCCTTATGATTGTCGGTGCCCACAAATCCCTTAGCACCCACACCTTGTAAATCGGTATCAAACACCACAACATTTATTCCTTTGTCAATTGCTCGGGTAATGGCATCCCTAACCTCTTGATCATCGATAGGACCTAATCCTATCCCTACTACACCCTCCTGTACGGCTTTGTCAATCAATCTGGCCTGCTCATGGGGATTGGCATTTTTCGGTGCCATGCATAAAATATCAATGCCTAGTTTTCTACCGGCTTCCTTAGCGCCTGTAAAGGTGTCTTCAAAGAAAGAGATATCGTCACAGGCAATTATTGCAAAGGACTTTGTGGTCCTTTCCAACTTATCGAATTTAAAAGTATTCATTTTTTTGTCAACATCCTCAATCAAGTTCCTTAGGTTTTCGGCCATCTGGAGTAAAATTTCTATGGAATTGTTCTGGGTGTACATATGGGACACCACTTCCTGGGTGGAAGCAGCCGCCTCCTGGGCAACCGAGGCTATATTTTCTATGGAAGTGGACAGACCTTCCCTATAGTCGGTAAGCTTTTTAATGCCTTCCTTTACCACCATAAGCTGGTCGTACAATTCCTTGGAGGCATCGAATATATTGCTAAAGGCCTGATTTGTCTTATGGACAGCTTCTACCTGGGACATAATAATGTCCATGGTGGCACCAATGGTAGTGTTAGTATTTTGGATTTGATCCTGAATGTTGGATATTGTCTTTACTATATCCTTACTGGAAGCCACACTCCGGTCCGCTAGTTTCCTTATTTCCCTGGCCACCACCGCAAAACCCTTCCCGGATTCACCGGCCCTTGATGCTTCTATAGCGGCGTTAAGGGATAACAAGTTAGTCTGGCTGGCTATGGCGGTAATAACCTCTGTCACCTGGGTAATAGTCCGGGTCATATTACTTAAGTCATCCACCCGTTGGGTTATTTCCTTTATATTGGCCTCGGATACTTTACTTTTATTCGTAAGCTCGTTAATGTTCTCGCTGCCAAACTTCGTCATTTGTTGAACCATATCTGCCTTATCCAGCATAACCTCCGCCGATTGGGCCACCCTTTCCATCTCCTGGATAAGCTGTGTTGTCATGGACAGGCAGGCCTCTGCATCCTCTGCCTGACAGCTGGCGCCCTTTGCCACCGTTTCGGATAAAGCGATAATATCACCGGCAGTCCGTGAGGATTGGGTAGCGGTATCAGCCACTGTTTCGGTAAGGTGTTTAACCTCTCCGGTGGATATGAAGACGTCCCTTAATACATCATGGAACTGCTTCATGGCAAAACCCATGCCCTCTGTCAGCCGGTTCAGCTCATCCAGCGCTGAAGCTTTCCCAACGCCGGTTAGGTCACCGTTTTTTACCCTTTCCAGGATATCGACTATCCCTTTAATACCCTTTGAAAACCTGCTGGATATGATCATTTGAATAATAAATCCAACCAGTGTTATGCCCCCAAGCAGGGGCAGGGCTATGGTTATTTGATTTTTTATAGGCCCAGAAAGGTTGGGCAGCAATAAGAATAGTATAACACCCACGGCAGCCATGGGTAAAATAGCAAACAGAAAATAAATCAAACCCGTAAGGGTCTTAACGGACCATCTCTTTTTCATCCCAATCCTCCTATAAGTTCCTTTTTGAAGATACCTACCTGTAAGGAGTTTCCTTTATCAACATCTACTTTATTCTACAGAATATTCGAAAGTCCTGCCTAAATCTGTCGCAAAGTGTTTTTTAGGAATATAGTACCAGTTATTCAACCGGCACGGGATGATCCTGCTTTGCCTCGGGTTTTTTCACCATATGGAAATACCCATGACCTGCTATGGTTATTTCCTTTTCTATTCTATAACCAATAAATCTATACAATTCTAAGGCCTTTAAATTACCGCACTCAACATTGAGGGAGATTTTTGTGAAGCCCTTGTTAAAAGCCATATCCTCCAGCCACTTGAGCAGTTGGGTACCGACACCCCGGCCCCTGTAATCGGGAAATACACACAGGGAATCAACATAAAACTCATTTTCCCCTGCCTCTTTATCTATAACGATGGAACGGTTCGGGAAGAACTTCTGTAGAATCCTGTATAGATTGCGGTCTAAGGCTGGGGCGTCCTTACCCGAGTATGCCACAGCCATCCCTGCAATATGGTTGTCTATTTCCTTCACTATTATATTATGCCTACTGAATCTGTTTCCTTTTTCGTGGAATGCATGGACAATAAAATCTATCACTTGTTCCTTAGAAGCACTGTTAAACAACGGTATATCCATTGATTCAATAATTATATAGATTAATTCTGCCACTTCCCGGCCGTCTTCCACCAGTGCAAAACGTACCATAGAACATCACCCCCATGGCTTTTATAACATAGCATATCACGGTCTTTGTCAAAAATAGTTCTCCAAATAAATATAAGGATCTTATGCCCATTTATCGGACTCTACGAAAGGGATCTACCCTTCCTTTTCAGAAGGATATGACAAATAAAAGCTAAAACAGGGAACACCACCCCCATTAAAACTCCTGTTCTGATAGCTGCCTGCTCCACCGTTATATGGAGCATCTTCGATAGACTGCCTACAAAGGCGGTATCGGCAAAATTCTCCACTGCCAGCCCGGTAAGCCAGGGCCCCACAGCGGCGCCTATATCACCCGATGCTGCAAGTATTGCAAACATCCATGCACCGGCCAAGGGATACTTTTCGGCGGATATTACGAGGGTCCCAGGCCATAACAAGCTTGAAACCAGTCCACAAAGGGCACATGCTGCTATATTAAAGCCGTTAACCGGAGATACTCCAGCTACAATATAACAGCCCACGGAAATCAAGGAACCAAAAATAAGTATGTTGTTAATATTCATCTTTGCACCGTACCTGCCGTATAGTACCCTTCCTAAACCCATCATAACAGCAAAGCCTCCCACTCCTATTAAGTCACCGGTAACTTTGGAAAGGCCTAGGCCCTTTTCCATAAAGACCGACGCCCATTCATTCATTATGATCTCGGTGGCTGCGCCAAAGAAAATAGCGAACAAGGCTAACATGAAAAAGGGTTTGAGCATAAGGTCTGACATTTTCAGCCTATGATCTTCCGGCACGACATCCGGGAAGGGTGCCCTTAAAAACATGAAAAAATTTATAAGGGGTATGATTGACCACACCAGGACTATTATCTGCCACTTTTGCCCACCGAAAAGAAATATAAAAAGTGTGGTTACCACAATGGTAGCCACCTGCCCCCAGGCATAAAAGGAATGCATAAGGCTCATGGCAGGCCCCTTGTGTTCGTTGGGTATTGCGTTTACAATGGGGCTTAACAGTACCTCTAAAAGGCCGCTGGAGGCGGAAAAAATGATTGTGGATATTACTATTCCCGTAAAAACATTGTCAAAGAGGTATGGTGCCAATGCAAACAGAATAAGTCCAAAAAACGAACAAATATCAGCCGGCAGAACCAATCTTTTGAAACCGATTCTATCGATTAAGCCACTGAATATAAGGTCAGAGGCTACTTGAGCAGAAAAGTTCACTGCTACCAAAATACCCAGGTGTATATATGAAAACCCATACAAATCCATAAGGGGAATAAACAGTATCGCTGTAATGGTGGCTATAATAGCCTGTACGAAAATACCTACAAAACATGATAAGGTGGTTAATTTGTATTCTCGAGACATATATATTTATTGCTCCTTTCATTGCTGCTATGTAAAGTACATCTGTTGGACCCAGGGTAGAACATATTTTTTTAATAATACTGGCTTGAACCTAAATAGGCTTATTCCCTGGTCAGTATTTTTACTATTTCCCCATGATCCATAATTTCTTCCACCGAATCAATATTAAATTGTTTTAAAATCTTCATAACATTAAGGTTGTCAAAGGGTGTCATGATAAGGGAGTCCTCCCCAAACTCATTAACATGCTTAGTAGCCCTATCCACATCTATATTGGTTCTGGGTCCTCCTACACACCCGCCTTTGCAGCCCATGCCTTCGATGAAGTTGGCGCCTATCTTGTTACCAGCCGATAGATCGTCTAAAATTGCCTTGCATTTATCGATACCGTCCACCTTTTTAGCCCTTAGCTGTATTAGTCTCCTGGGCTCCAGGCGGTTAACCACCGACTTGACGGAAAGACTTACACCGCCTGTCCTTGCATATACCCTCCCGGCAAAGGACGCCTGGTCCTTGTCATCACCCGGCAGTCCAGCTAAATTTATATCAAGGGCATTGAATATTTCCTTTAGTTCCCTGAAATTTATTACAAAATCGATGGCACCCTTCAAGCCCCGTTCCTTAATCTCAGCCTTTTTAGCTATACACGGCGCGATAAAGACCACCCGCACATTCTCATATAGCTCTTTCAATATCCTGCCCGACGCAATCATAGGAGATACGGAAGGTGACATGAACATAAAAATATCCGGATAGTGTTTTTTTGTAAGGTTAAACCATACCGGACAGCAGCAACTGGTCAAAAAAAAGTCTTCCTCCTTTTTCACCAGGTGATTGAATTCAAAGGCTTCCCTAATGGTCAGGATATCGGCAAAGAGGGCTACCTCAATCATGTCCTGAAAACCCAGGAGCTTTAGGCCGGTCCTTAGCTGGCCCATGGAGACATCATCACCGAATTGTCCTGAAATGGCGGGGGCAACGGCGGCATATACCATTGTACCCTCATCCTTCAATAAATCAATAAGGGGCATAAATTCTATCTTATCAGCCAAGGCACCGAATTCACAGCTAGTGACACACTGACCGCAGCTGAGGCATTTATCATTTACAATAACCGGTCCCTCTTTCCTATCATAGACATGAGCTTCGTATTTGCAAACCTCTTCCGCTTTACAGTGTTCACCACAATACTCACAAGGCCCTTCTATCTTTGCCACGATGGGAAGGCTAATTCCCCCGGAAGCCTTTACAATATTCAGTTCATCCCCAAAATCGGCATTTCCCTTTGGGTTCAAACCCATGGCCACCCTTATATGGTCTTTGATAAAGGGTATGTCTTCATCGGAAAAACCGAATTTATCCTTGATATCCCGGGATAAACCGTTCAAGTCGTCTACATTGTTTAATTGGCCGTTCCAATATCTCTTAACCAGTTCTCCGAATATACGCATCCGCTTCTCTTGAAAACCTCTGAACTTACTTTGTATATCGATCATCCTTTCTCCCGAATTGGTCTGACTATTAGCTATTTCATCTCATTTTATCTTCTACCCTTTTTAGAGAAAAATACATCTTAGATATCGTTGTAAGTCCGACTGGCTTTAATCGGTAAACGGCTGGTGTATTTATATATCCTTATTATTTTTATCTGTCATCTCGAAAAGGCCTCTGGTTTCCAGGATCGGTTCTATAAACAGAACGCCTTTCCCGGGTTCATCCAGATTGAGACCCTGGGACAACGCATGCACTACCTTATCGACCAAGTCATCCGGTGTCAGGATTATTACAAGTTCCTTTTCCGGTTCGATTTCCACACCAAACAATTTTGTGGCAATCTCAGCACCGGCACCCCGTCCGTGTAAAATAGTACCGCCTCGTACACCGGCCTCCCGGGCAATATCCATAACATCATCCGCCATACCACGATCTACAATCACAGTCAGTTTTTTGAACACTCTCTTTCCCTCCGTTCCTTTTGCTGTGGTTGCAACAATCTCCTCTTTATCCGTTTCCCAATCCGGGAGTCCTACTGCATCCAAGACTGATGTAGTGTAGGCAATGCCATGACCAGGATTTTTCAGCTTGAGTTCTTCGCTAAGATAGTCCAGCATTTCTTCCGCTTGCTCTTTTTTCAGCAAGAAGTGGATTACTTCTTTTTTTTGACTTTTTATTCCCAGTAGGTTTAATACGGCACTTTTAACCGTACCTCTACCTATGGCTACAATTCCACCTCGGATGCCCTTCTCTTTAGCGAGTCGGATACATTTGTGGCTTTGATCCTCGCTGAGGATTAGAGTTAACATCCGAGCTTTACTGATAGTCAGATCTTCCATAGCTTATATATGCTTACCTCCAATCGTTTCCTGTTTAGAAATCGTAGTTTTCGAAGCTTTGCGTGTTTTAGCATGATAAAGTGCACCTAGCAGTTCAATTGCTATAATCGGCATCATGGCAACAATGGCAATCATCCCAAAACCATCTGCCACTAAATCAGCAGATGGGACTTGGGCAGCGATGCCTTGAACAAAAGCCAGTGAGAAAGTCGCAGTCATGGGTCCAGAAGCAACGCCTCCTGCATCAAAAGCCATGCCCACAAATAAATCAGGTACAAAATAGGCTAAAATTACAGCAATGCCAAATCCGGGCAGTAAGTACATCCATAGCTGCACATTGGGTATAAGAATCCGCAAAGCAGACATGAAGATGGATAACCCTACTGCTATGGAAAGGAAGATCAGAACCAGGATTCGATTGACCGATCCTCCTGTGACATCTTCGACCTGATGGGTTAAAACATGGACAGCAGGCTCGGCCAATACAGTTGTTAGACCGAGAAGCAGAGCTACAAGCAAGACCGGAAGATTAGAGTCCAATGCAGCCAGTTCTATTCCTATCCGGGTACCAACTGCCATAAAACCACCGTTGACACCTAATAGAAACACTACAAGCCCTAAAAATGTCATGGTTAGACCTCGGGTAGTATCTATAACCCGGTTTTTTTTCTGCTTAAAAGAAAACACTTGAAATAAAATATATACAATGATAATTGGCAAAAGCGACATAAAAGACTCCCGCACAAGAGGCAGCAATTTGGAACCATACACATCCAACAAGCTCGAACTGGCGATGGTTTCCTCGGTTAGGGTACCACTTAGTTTGTCTATACCAAAGAAAAGACCGGTAATCAGCACTCCAAGTATAGCACCAGTCGATGCAATACCGACCAGTCCAAAGCTGTCTGCTTCACCGGCTTTAGTGTCCTTTTTCAATGCGGAAATCCCAGCTGCCAAAGCCAGCATAAAAGGGACAGTTATCGCTCCTGTGGTAGCTCCCGACGCATCAAAAGCTATGGCAATAAAATCAGCTGACGACAATAAAGAAAAGACTAAAATCAAACCATAAGCGGCAGTAAACACGTACTTTAGCCGAATGCCCCGGAGTATGCGCAACAGTCCCAGGGTCATCATGACCCCTATTCCGATTGAGACAACAACAACCATTAATGTTCGCCCAAATTGACCCGAAGTCACACTATCTACCTGGCCGGCAAGAATGTGCAGATCTGGTTCGGCATAGGAAATAAAAAAACCAAGAACCAAACAGATCGTGACCAGCACGGCAAAACTCGTCGAACGTGTCAGTGTATTTCCAATGCCATGCCCAATCGATTCCAGCCCTTGGTCAATACCCAACAGAAATACTGTCAAACCAATAATTACCAATCCTGAACCCAACAAGAAGGCATACAGCATTGCTGAATCCAAAGGACTTATTGTAAAATGGAGTACAAGTACAATCACAGTGATCGGCAAAACAGAGGCAAGTACCTCTTTAAATTTGTCTTTCAGAGCATCCAAGTAAACACCTCTTTACAATAATATTTATGTATTATATAATCATTCATCACCCCAATAGGGCTATGTCTATCTTCAACGATAATGCTTGAAATATGCTCATCTATTATAATGCTTAAGATTACAGTTGTCAAGATATCCACAGCATATAGGGTTTGTATCAAGTAGCCGTGACCAATTTTTCTTCGCAGTTGTAGATCAACGCATATACATCCGTCTTCTTACCGGGGGCATATCAAAGTAACCACCACAAGCTCTGGACGGTTAAAGACCCGCACCGGGAAAACGCTGTTTCCCAATCCCCGGCTTACCACCATGGATGTATTTCCATCATTGTATACTCCAGCGGTATACTTGGGAAACAAGCCCTGGTGAGGGGCATACAACCCTCCAATTAAGGGCAGCCTTATTTGTCCGCCATGGGCATGGCCGCTAAAAACCAGATCCAGCTTCATATCCCTGTACACCGGAAATTGCTCTGGCCGATGGGAAAGCAAGATATTAAAATCCGTATCCATATCTTCAAGTAATTTGTCTAACTGCTCCCTGACATAACCACTACCGTCATCCCATAGATAGTCCCCTTCGGTTTGGTATATGGCGGGGTCGCCTATACCCAGCAACCCGATTTCATATCCCTTCTCATTTAATACCTTATAGGAATTATCCATTATATGTACCTTCTGCCTTTGTAATTCTGCCTTTAAGATTTTGTATTTTCCCGATAACTGTTCATGATTACCGGATACGTAGTATATGGGCGCTGTTTCACCTATTTGCTTTATAAATTCTGTTGCAATATCTGTCTTTGTACTTCGCCTATCGATGAGATCCCCTGTGACTACGATGATATCGGGATTGAGTTCTTTAACTTTTTGTGATAATCTACCATGAAAATCCTTATTATGGAGATCGGAAATCTGAAGGATGGTGAGATTATTAAAACTTGGAGGAAGTTTTGCATTGGTATATTCATAATTTGTTACCACAACTGCGTTATTTTGCCACGTAAAAAAAATTATAAGAACTGCGATCACGCAAATAAACAAAAGAAAGTTTCTGAACCTTTTTGATTTGTGCACCATTTTATTTTACCCCTTCTTTTTACCAGTCATAACGGTAAACTCTACGGTAACACAGTCAATACCGCTCTTTAACGTCCCCTTAACCTTTTTATCTTCAGCCCCCCAAGATAAAGGAGTCATTTTGATTAAATGTCTCAGTTGTTCTTGGTTTATTTTAACATTATACCGCACCTTGTCGGTATTCATTAAATAAAAATTTCTGCTAAAATGGTCTATCACCCTGAGATTTGAATAGGCCTCTTTTTCGGTTTGTTGATAGAAAGCTTCCCTTAATTCTTTCAGATAATCACTGCCGGGTACTACCTTTATCAATATACCGTCATCGGTTAAAATTCTGTTGAATTCCCGGTAATTAGAGGGAGAAAGGATATTTAAAATTATATCAAACTGCCTATCCTTAAAGGGGATGCGCGCAAGGTCGGCTACACACCAAAGGATGTTTTTATAATTCTTTGAAGCAATTTGTATCGCCTCCTTGGTTATATCGATTCCTACCCCGTGGAAATCTACGTTGTCCCTTTTATCCAGGTATTCCATGATCCTGGATAAATGAAATCCCTCGCCGCAGCCGGCGTCTAAAACCCTAATAAGACCCGAACAGGTAACTGCAGCGTTTTGGTCTATCATACACACCATAGATTTCAGCAAAGGCTCGAAAAATCCCATTTTGCATATAATGTTTCTTGACTCAAACATTTCTTTATCGTATTGGGACTTTCCGGCATTTAGCAATAGGTTGACGTATCCCCTTCTTGATATATCAAAACAGTGCCTATTCTGGCATACTACACTTTTCATACCGTCAATATCCATCCCGGCTCCACACACCGGACATTTTAATATATCAATATTCTCTCTGATTTTGACTTCACGGTTATTATTTTGCAACATGAAAACACACCTTAACCATCGAATTTCTGGACTTTTTACATCTTTTTCCTGCTTTTTTATATTTCCTTAAATTGCTACAACTTATCGGTAATTTTGACCTCTTATCTAATTATACTGCATAAAAAATCAAAAAACAGTTGAAATTTATAATTTGCAAATATGGGTAAAGTATGGAAGAATATATTATACCCCCATATAGTTATGATAAGGATGAGAAAAAATTGGTACATAAAAGGAAAGACTATACAAATCAGATATCATTAGTATTAGGAGAATTTAAAGATAAAGCCCTTGAATCAGAATATTCCTCCGCCGAATTATTAAAGGCCATCCTCCATGTAAAACCCCTGGTCATCGTGCTGGGTATTTTGTACTTTTTATTTATCATCCCTGACTCTTTTATTATTGAGAATCAAAAGACCTTCAGACTAATTTTAGCAAACCGTTTTATCTTCTTGCTTTTAACCTTTATACTCTATTATAGGTTGGGGCACTTTAAGACATATAAGAGCTATAGTGCCTTAATCGTTACTTACGAGTTTATTGTATCGGTTTTTTTTCTTTTGACATTCTATTATTATGAATCTACAAATTTTTCTATTCAAACCTTTGGTGTCATCATTATCATCCTGGCAATCTTCCTTGTTTATAATCGTCTAATCTATATGGTATTAGTTTCATCTATCTTAAGCATAAGTTTTCTCTGGATAGCTTCACATATTATCACCGATATTACTTTGAATCAATTATTGGCTTCAGCCGTATATCTAATACTCGTTATTGCTTTCAATACCTTTTCAACCATACGGGTTAATTATTATAAGCGGATACAATACCTCAACGAAACTGAATTGAAAAGGCTGGCGACTACCGATAGCCTAACCGGTATCTATAGTAGAACAGCCTTTTATCTTAAATTAGAGGAATGGAGCAACTATGCCCATAGATATCCTATTGAACTGGCCATGATAATGTTCGATATAGACGACTTTAAGAAAGTTAACGATACTTTTGGCCATTCTGTTGGGGATAGGGTATTAATACAAGTGGTAAATACAGTACGAAAATGCATAAGGAATTATGATGTTCTAACCCGTTGGGGCGGAGAGGAATTTGTAATCCTGGCCCCTAATACTGGTTTAAAAGAAGCGGTTAAAATGGCAACCCGGATAAAGGAAACAATAAACCGTACTGAATTCGAAACAGTAGGCAAAGTTACCTGTAGTTTTGGCGTAACGTTGCTTAATAACAATGACAATATAGACTCTTTTATAGCAAGGGCTGATCGATTCCTGTATTACGCTAAAGAATCGGGGAAAAACAAGGTTGTAAACATTCCATAACCCTATCCCAAAAGCATTTACATTTACCTAAACAACTCTGCCTTTATGGTAAAACTGATATTCCAAATTCTTTGGCAATTGCTCTTAATCCTTGTTCTATTTCCTCCCTAGAGAAATTACTCTTTTCTAGAAAGCTGTCATCCAGACTATTTAACCTTTCGTAAAAATCCAGGGCCAGTTCCAAATACTTTTTATCGTCTGGGTCCAGGTATTGAAACAGCAAGTTTTCGGCTTCATTTATCTTTCCCTGCCTTATCATACTAAGCAATTGTTTATGCAAATAATCGGTTTGCGTATAATTTTCCTCATCGGGCAGTTGATATGTCACAGTATCTTTATTGAAAAAGATTTTTGCCAAAAACCTCACCAAATCATTTATTATACGCATTA
>JBMNSO010000011.1:0-28623 GCA_050945235.1 Mahellales bacterium | reverse complement strand
TATGTTTTTTATTTTATCCACATATATTAATATATATATAAAATTATACAAACAATAGAAGAATTAGTCTATAGTCTTTGCTGGAGGGATCAGATGATACAGATAGACGATGCGGGTAGCGGAAGCCTGGTAGGTGGCACATGTATTGCATCCTTAAGGGTAGAAACCGGAGAATATTATTATGATATAATACCGGTAAACTATTATACGAAAAGATATTTCGATAAAAAATTATATCTCGATAAGACCTGCCAAATAGTTAAAGGACATCTTATAAAAATGAGAATACAAAAGGGTGAGTTAATAGAGGTTTGTCAGGGTTATATGTTTGATAAGGCAAGGAGATGGCTTGACAATAATACGTACAATTATGTCAGTAAAAAGATACAAGACCCTTTGCAAAGCAAAATAGAAACCACCTTTGGGTCCTATATTATCAGCCTAGGACTGCCCTATGGCTATCTCAAATATACAAAATACCCCTTCCATTTTCACAAGCTGTTAAGATGGGTATATGCTGATTATCAACAAAGGAGCAAACTGTGCAAAAGTGGATGGAAAAGCTGGGAGAAATATGGTAATTTGCCCTTGACTGTAATCACCGGTGTTGCTCCCTTTTCCCATTACGTATGTTTGAAATGCGGAAAAAGGATATATAAGGATCAAGAAATAAGGATAATAAAGTATACGTCAAATTGCAGTAACACAATTTTTCTGCATAGACAGTGTTAAAAAAATCCCGCTTACAGCGGGATTTTCATTAAATAGGATGGGTTTTTTGTTCCAAATCAACTATTGTGTGGTCTATACCATATTTTTGCGCCTGTCTATACTTAAAGTAGTTGACTGCAACCTGTGGGAACAGGGCATAGGACAGCACATCCTCCGGTTGCTCCATATAGCCTTTGATTTCTTCCTTATATTTTTCCAATTGGGGTTCTAAAAGGTCTGCCGGTCTGCAATCAATGGGAGCTTCGTCCCCTATAATTTTTTCCTTTATTTCAGGTTTTACGTCCATCAGCGACTTGCCATATTCACCCCTGACATAGGCCTTTACCTCGCTGGGCACCATCTTGTACCTTTCACCGGTGATTACATTTAATACAGCCTGGGTTCCTACTATTTGACTTGTGGGTGTGACCAGAGGCGGATATCCCAGGTCTTCCCTTACCCTCGGTACTTCTTTTAATACTTCTTCAAATTTATCCAATTTGTTTTGTTGTTTTAACTGGGAGATCAAATTGGATAGCATTCCCCCAGGTACTTGGTAAACCAAGGTATTTACATCCACTCCCAAAATTTTTGGGTCTAATATACCCTCGGCCATATATTTTTCCTGTATGGGCTTGAAATAATCAGCAATCTCGCTTAAAAGGCTTAGGTCCAGTCCTGTGTCGTGTTTGGTACCCTGCAGGGTTGCAACCAATGGTTCGGTGGGCGGTTGGGAACTACCCATGGCCAGGGAAGATATGGCGGTATCCACAATATCCACCCCTGCTTCTATTGCCTTTAGGTAGGTCATGGACGCAACACCGCTGGAATAATGACAGTGCAGTTGAATGGGTACTTTAACCGCATTTTTTAATTCGCTTATAAGCTCATAGGCATAGTAGGGTGTTAATAAGCCCGCCATATCCTTTAGGCATATTGAACTGGCCCCCATGTCCTCCAGTTTTTTTGCTGTATCTATATAATGCTGTGTATCATGTACCGGACTTATGGTATATGATATGGCGGCTTGGGCATGGGCACCTTCCTTTATGGTGGCATCCATGGCCGTTTCCAAATTTCTTATATCATTTATGGCATCGAATATTCTAATTATATCTATTCCATTGCCCACGGCACGCTTTACAAATTCCCTTACAACATCATCGGGATAGTGTTTATATCCCAGCAGATTCTGACCCCTTAGCAACATTTGCAGTTTTGTATTCTTTACAGCCTTCCTGATAGCCCTGAGCCTTTCCCAGGGGTCTTCGTTTAAAAATCTTAAACACGAATCAAAGGTAGCGCCACCCCACATCTCTATGGAATGGTAACCAACCTTATCTATAACCTCCGCTATAGGAAGCATTTCCTCGGTTTTCATCCTGGTAGCCATTAACGATTGATGGGCATCTCTAAAAACAGTTTCTGTAATCTTCACCTTAGCCATTATATTATTTTAACCTCCCTGATTTTCAATTGTTTAGCCAAATAATGAGAGCAGTACACCGGCAGCAATTGCCGATCCGATTACCCCTGCTACGTTGGGGCCCATGGCATGCATCAGCAGGAAATTGCTCGGGTTCTCCTTTTGGCCTACCACCTGAGAGACCCTGGCAGCCATCGGTACCGCCGAAACCCCTGCCGAGCCTATCAATGGATTAATTTTCCCGCCGGATAACTTGCACATAAGTCTACCCAAAAGTACGCCACCGGCAGTACCGAAACTGAAAGCTATTAGGCCAAGGATAATTATAAACAATGTTTGGGGTTTTAAAAAGGTTTCGGCATTGGCTGTAGCTCCTACGGTAACGCCTAAGAAAATTGTAACAATATTTATCAATTCGTTTTGGGCGGTTTTGCTCAACCTGTCCACCACCAGACTTTCCCTGAAAAGGTTACCCAACATGAGCATGCCTATTAAGCCGGCTGCCGAGGGCAGTATTAAGGTGGTAACAATGGTTACTATAATTGGAAACAATATTTTTTCCAGCTTGGAAACCGGTCTTAACTGGTCCATGACAATCTGGCGTTCCTTTTTTGTGGTTAAAAGTTTCATTATCGGTGGCTGGATAATGGGTACCAGTGCCATGTAGGAATAGGCTGCCACTGCAATGGGGCCTAAAAGGTGGGGTGCCAGCTGGGATGTCAAAAATATGGCGGTGGGACCGTCCGCCCCTCCTATTATCCCTATGGAAGCGGCTTCGTTTCCGCCAAATCCCAGAAAAAGAGCGCCGATAAAGGTTAAGAATATACCTAATTGTGCTGCCGCGCCCAATAACAAACTTTTTGGATTGGCCAGTAGCGGTCCGAAGTCTGTCATAGCTCCTATACCTAGAAAGATTAACGGAGGATATACGCCCAGTTTGACCCCTTGATACAGATAATATAGCAATCCCCCCGGCTGGGATAGCTTGCCTGCGTTGTCATATACAGGTTCTGCCATCAGCCCGGTTATCGGAATATTGGCCAACAACATCCCAAAGGCTATGGGAAGGAGCAGCAAAGGTTCGTATTTCTTTTTTATTGCCAGATATAAAAGTATACCCGATATAGCAAGCATAACTAGTTGCTGCCATGTGACGGTGGCAAAGCCGGTATTTAGCAAAAAATCTTTTATGGTCTGTGTAAATGGTAAGTCCATCATAGTTATCCCCTCACTTTCCGTTGTAAATAAGGCCTAACCAATTACTACCAAAGCATCACCGGAATCTACAGAAGAATTGTCACCGACATTAACGGAAAGTATTGTACCGTCCTTGGGGGCAACTATTTCATTTTCCATTTTCATAGCTTCTAATATAAGTAAGACCTGTCCCTTTGTCACATGATCCCCTTCTTTAACCTTCACTGAAAGAACGGTGCCGGGCATTGGGGCTGCTACCGGAGTACCTCCTTCTACATTGGCGGTCTTTGGCTTTGAAGGTGCGGCTTGGGCTGCCGGGGCCGCCGCCGGCGTAGGTGTGGGTCTGTTGTCAACTACGGCTCCATCCCTTATCTCTTCTACTTCCACTTCATAACTTTTTCCGTTTACATTTATTCTAAATTTCCTCATTTTTATTCCTCCATGTATTATAGTTTAGTCCATATCTGTTCTTGTCGGCCAGTTCTGTTCCATATAGGACTGGTGTTACCGACTCTTCTTATAGACCTTACAACCAGGTTGTGGGTGGATCTATTCAAGCTGGCAGCCACGGCTGCGGTTATAACGCATATTAATTCATCATCCCCTTGAACATCTTGGGATTTAGTTTTTATTGTTTCAATCTCGACCTTATGTTCAGTCTTTTCTTTGCCAGATGTTTTGTCCTTGGAACTATTTCCATTAACAAACCTGGAAATAAGATTTATTACCAAAATTAGTAGTAATAATACTATAAACACTGTACCAATACCTAAAACTGTAACCTTTAAACCGTATAGTAGTGTTTCCATAAGCTACACCCCTTTCCCTGTCCGACTATACCGGCATGTTTCCATGTTTTTTTGAAGGCATAACTTCTCTCTTGCCCGATAAAATCTCCAAGGCATTTATTATCCTCGGCCTGGTGGTCTCGGGTTCGATTATATCATCTACAAAACCACGGGCTGCGGCTTTATAGGGATTGGCAAACTTATCTTTGTATTCCTCAATTTTTTGTTGACGGGTACCGATCGGATCAATGGATGCCTCAATTTCCTTTTTGAATATAATATTGGCCGCACCATCGGGACCCATCACAGCGATCTCGGCCGTTGGCCATGCAAAAACCAAGTCTGCGCCCAAGTGTTTACTGCTCATGGCAATATAAGCTCCGCCATATGCCTTGCGAGTGATTATATTAATCTTAGGCACCGTAGCTTGGGAATAAGCATAAAGGAGTTTGGCTCCATGCCTGATTATACCACCGTATTCCTGGGATACACCCGGCAGGTATCCTGGTACATCGGTAAAGGTGACTATAGGTATATTAAAGGCGTCACAGAACCGGATAAATCTTGCCGCTTTGTCGGATGCATTGATATCAAGGCATCCGGCCATGGCCAAGGGCTGGTTGGCTATTATCCCCGTAGAAATTCCGTTAAATCTTCCAAAGCCTACTATTATGTTTTCAGCGAAGTGGGAATGAATCTCAAAGAAATCGTTGTTGTCCACCACTTCTCTTATGATATTTTTCATATCATAGGGTTTATTGGGGTTATCCGGAATTATATTGTTTAATTGGGGCGACAACCTGTTAAGGTCATCATTGCATTCCACTACACAGGTTTCTTCCAGGTTATTTGATGGTAAAAAGCTTAACAGCCTTCTGATTTGCTGTAGGCATTCTTCCTCGTTCTCTGCCATAAAATGGGCTACTCCGCTCTTGGTATTGTGGGTTTCCGCCCCTCCCAATTCTTCGGCACTAACATTTTCACCGGTTACAGCTTTAATAACCTGGGGACCGGTTACAAACATTTTACTCGTATCCTTAACCATAAATATGAAATCGGTTATCGCCGGTGAATACACTGCTCCACCAGCACATGGGCCCATTATCGCAGATATTTGGGGTATGACACCGGATGCCTTTGTATTCCTGATAAAAATTTCACCGTATCCGCCCAGGGCGTCTATGCCTTCTTGTATCCTTGCTCCCCCTGAGTCGTTCATACATATAATAGGAGCACCCATCTTCATGGCCATATCTAGTACTTTACAAATCTTTCTTGCATGCATTTCCCCTAATGAACCGCCTATTACAGTAAAATCCTGGGCGTATACAAACACCAGCCTTCCATCAATGGTGCCATAGCCGGTTACTACGCCGTCCCCATTGGCGACAGTGTTTTGCATATTAAAATCAACGCATCGATGTTCTACGAAGGCATCTATTTCGGCAAAACTACTCTCGTCTAATAATTTTGATATTCTTTCCCGGGCGGTCAATTTATTACTGGAATGCTGTTTTTCTATCTTGTCTTGTCCTCCGCCCTGCAGAATATCCAATTTTTTGTCCTGCATTTGCCTTATTTTATCTTCTACGTTCATCCAAAACCCTCCACAAAGTTTATGTATTTAATATATCACAAAAAAATAAAACAACTTTCCCCCTATTTCTATATATTCTACATTAATTCCTATTTTCCTTCTTTAAAATAAAATTTTTTTATGCCTTTTTTTGGATTACCAATATAAAGGGGGAATTTTTACTTTGATTAATAAAGCTTAAAGATAAGACAGAATAGTTTTTGCTGTCTATTGCCTTAGCATATTCCAACAAAGTCTGTTTTTCAATGATGCCTTCCGGATGACCGGGATATACGCACAGTATTATTATTCCCCCTTGTTTCAGAATAGCCATGGACTTTTTTACTGCTTTAAGGGTCGTATCATGGACGGTGGTTATATGATGGCTTCCTCCGGGCAGATACCCGAGATTAAATACAACCGCCTTCACCCTTTCCTTTATATGTTTGTCTATATTTTCATGGGAATCCAAAATCAATTTATAGTTTTGGTATCTATATTTTTCTCCGATAAGTTTCCTTGTGTTATCTATTGCCCTTTGTTGGATATCAAAACTGTATACCATCCCCTTTTCACCAACACATCTTAGTAGAAACAGGGTATCATTGCCATTGCCCATTGTACAATCGACTGCAATGTCCCCGCAGTCTAATATATCTTCCAACAAAGAATGGTAAAGGCATACCGCATTATTTATCGATATTCCACCCATATGTTCAGCTACCTCCTTATAAGAAAGACAGAAGGCTTTCTCTTATTAGCTTTGCCGCCAATATAGCTGTTTTGTCGGAAGCATCGTATACAGGTGAAACTTCAACCAAATCAAAGCCCACTACCCTTTGACCCTTTAACAGTTGTATTACCTTCAGCATATCATTGGGGGTGCAGCCGCCGGGTTCTGGTGTGCCTGTCCCTTCAGCAAAGGCGGGATCGAATACATCAATGTCCAGGGTTATATAAATAGGCCTGCTATAAATTTTGTCGATAATACTCCTTACAGGTTCTACAATATCAAAAGGGAAAAGGTTGGTATGCTCCTTTCCATACTTGAACTCTTCCTTAGTGCCGGAACGTATACCGATTTGGTACACATGATTTGCAGGGAAAAAGTCCAATATCCGTCTAATTACAGAGGCATGGGAATGTTTCTGGTTTATATAACTCTCCCGCAAATCAGCATGGGCATCAAAGTGTAATAGTATTAGGTCGTCCCCATACTCTTCGTATACCCTTTTGACAATTGGCAAAGTTATTAGATGTTCTCCCCCTAAAAACAGAGGTTTTTTATTGTCCTCCAGTATTTCCGCCGTTAGATCATATATTATCCTTAAACTTTCATCAATGTTGCCAAAGGGCAGTTCTATATCCCCATAGTCGAAAAACTCGATCTCACCCAGCTCCCTGTTGATATATGGGCTGTACTCCTCCAGCCCATAGGATACTTCTCTGATCTTTTGTGGACCGTATCGGGTTCCCGGTCGGTAGCTTACTGAATAGTCCATGGGTATACCAACCATTATAATTCTGCCTTCACAGTATTTTTCCTTACTTCCCATAAATCGATGTTGCCATATGGAATTTTTAATCATTTTATTTCTCCTACCCTTTGAGTAATATCTTAACGAAATTGGGCAGAACAAAGGATGCCTTATGTATTTCGGCATTATAATACTTCGTGTCTAGGCTTGCCACTTTGTCCATTTGAACATTAAGGGGGTGGTATTTTTTCGAGCCCATTGTAAAGCTCCAATACCCACTGGGATAAGTGGGAATGGAAGCGCAGTATAATTCTGTTATGGGGAATACCCCTTTAATATCTGAAAATACCCTTCTTATAAGGTCCTGGTTATAAAAGGGCGATTCGGTCTGTGCAACAAAAATCCCATCATCCTTTAATGCTTCATATATGGAGGTATAGAAGCCCTTGGAAAACAAATTAACGGCAGGCCCTACAGGATCCGTTGAATCTACTATTATGACATCATACATATCTTTATGGTTTTTTATATACTCAATACCGTCCTCTACAAGTACTTGGCATCTTTCATCCGTCAGTGCGCAGCTGATTTCAGGTAAAAATTGTTTGCTTGCTTCAACCACATACCTGTCTATTTCTACAAGCACAGCCTTTTCTACGCTTTTGTGCTTGAGGATTTCCCTTATTGCACCGCCATCTCCTCCGCCTATAACCAGTATATTCTTTGGATTCAAATGGGTATTTAGCGGAACATGGGTAATCATCTCATGGTATATGTATTCATCCACCAAGGTGGTTTGGACTGTGCCATCCAATACCAACATAGTGCCAAACTGATTTGTGTCAATAACATCTATTTTTTGGTATTGGGATTGTTTACTGTATAGGGTGCCCTTTACTTTGCATGTAATACCAACGTTTTCAGTTTGTTTTTCTGTATACCACAACTCCATCTAGTGTCACGCTCCTAATATAAAATATTGATGATACATTATAACAAAAAAATTTACCAAAGTCTATTCATGTAATATCCTGCTTATACTTGTCAAAGGCGCTATATTGTAAATACGTTGTCAAGGAACATACTAAAATATGGGACAAAAATAATTTATGATGTTATGTTGGTTATTAAAGCTTTTGCAACCATTTTACTTCATTATCCCTAAGATGCCTCCAACCACCCAAGGGCAGACCGTCTATCCTCAGTTTTCCAATTCTAGTTCTCCTTAATTGAATGACATCATGGCCTATTGCCTTGCACATTTTTCTTATTTGCCTGTTCCGTCCCTCTCTCAACAAGATTCTTACCATGGTCCTGTCATGTAGTATCTTAATTATTGAAAAATATGCAGGGGCGGTCATTCTTCCATCGATTATCATACCCTTTCTAAACACATTTATCTCATCGGCAGTGGGTATACCCTTGATGATGGCTATATACTCCTTATAGATTTCGTGCCCGGGGTGGGTCAGCTTGTATAATACATCACCGTCATTTGTCAATAGTAACAGGCCTTCGGTATTGAAATCCAGCCTACCCACCGGTACGATACGCTCCTTTATCCCCTTGACTAGGTCAAGGACTGTTGGGCGGCCAAAGGGGTCTACCACCGATGTGATATAACCCTTGGGTTTGTTGACCATTATATACACCTTCTTTTGACTAGGAACTACTATTTTTCCGTTAACCTTTATTGTATTTTTTGCGGGGTTGATTTTTATGCCCTGTTCCCGTATCACCTGGCCGTCAACCTCTACCCTGCCTTGACTTATTAACTCTTCACATTTTCTCCTTGAGGCAATGCCACAATGTGATAGATATTTTTGTAGCCTTATCATCCATTAACCTCCGGTACATATTTCTTGTTAAACCACTGGTTAAGCAAATCCCTTATGCTCTTTACAAAACTCTTTTCTTTTATATCCCTTTGGGCAACCAAAGTACAGGATGCAATATCCTTATCGTATAATTTTATGTTAATTGTACCACATTGTTGACCCCGGCGGACAGGTGCAGATATATATTTTGGATAATCAATGATGACCTTTACGTGGTTGATTTCTCCCTGGGCAAGGGGTAGGATAATGTCTTTGTCTGCCAGCAACTGCACATTGTTTTCCTCACCCTTTTCAACTTTTACCTCCTTTAATATCTGTCCTTTTTTTATGATGTGTTTAGGTTTGAACTTATCGAAGGTATGGTCCAATAAAGCCATGGACTCTTCAAACATAGGCTGACAATTGAGTACAACGGAAATCAATTGCATACCATTACGCTGTGCTGCTGCTACCAAGCATCTCCCTGCCTTTTTTGTATAACCCGTTTTTATGCCGTTGGCGCCTTGATACTGGGATAATAACTTGTTTTTATTTACTAGGATTCTGTCCCATTCATGTTCGGGCCAGGAAATCCTTTTTTCCTTGGTGGAGACGATTTCTCTAAATATTGGGTTTTTCATGGCATAGCTGGCAATAAGGGCCAAATCATAGGCAGTGGTATAATGATTATCGTCTGGCAGGCCATGGGGATTGACAAAATTGGAATCTAGTGCCCCGATTTCCCTTGCCTTTTTGTTCATTAGAACTGCAAACTCTTCCACTGATCCAGATATATGTTCCGCTATGGCGACTGCTGCATCATTGCCGGAATTGAGCATCAGCCCGTACAGCATTTCCTTCATGGAAAGGATTTCACCTTCTTCTAACCATATAGAGGAGCCTCCTGTTTTTGACGCCTTGTCACTGGCCCTTACCATATCCGATAGGTTTCCGTGTTCTATGGCAATGATTGCAGTCAGTATCTTTGTGGTACTTGCATTGGCAAGGCGTTGGTGAATATTTTTTTCATACAAAATCCTGTTGGTATCTGCTTCTATTACTATGGCTGCCCGGGATATTGTCTGGGGTTGTTGGGCATTGGCCCGGACATGATATCGGGGTATACCGGCATAAATTATAATTATAAACACAATAATGCTTGACATTAGAATTTTTTTCATAGGACCATCCTTTATAAGCTTTTTTAGTAGTATTGAACAAAAACATTATTGATATTACAGTTGGAAATTAAAAAAGCAACGTTTTTCCGTTGCCTGAATTTATATTTTATTTTGTGATGGGTTTTGGTTAGTTGTCACCCTGTTGGGGATACCGGGAATTGACGTTTTATCTTGCTTTTTGAATACTCCCTGTACTTCTTCCACCAATTGGGGTAAAAAGTTTATCACCTTATCTATTGTTGAACTATGCATAACCGGAAGGAGTTTTATTTGACCCTGCCCGACTACTAGAAAGGCCACTGGTTGCACAGAGACTCCGGCACCCGTACCACCACCGAAGGGCAGTTTATCTTTACCGTCCGAAGGGGTATCACTTGACCCCTTGTTACCCTTGTTATCCTTTCCCTCAGTGGAGAATTCGCTGCCACCGGATACGAAACCAAAGGACAACTTTGAAATAGGAATTATTACTGTTCCGTCTCCTGTTTCAACAGCATCACCCACTATGGTATTTACATCTATCATTTCCTTTATGTTTTCCATGGTAGTTTGCATAATGTCTCCAATGGGATGGTCTGCCATATTTTTTCACCACCTTATTATTATTTGCTTTGCTACTATAAAGGCTGCAATTATAATATAGCCTAACTTTATTTGAATTATGCAGTGGAATTTAACCTTGAATATAGTTTTTGTAAATTCCGGTTTTATTATTATACTGTGGGTATTTATCGAGCTGAATCTATGAAGGTGAGTTAATCCATTAACCAAAAATATGTTAATGAACCCTGTTAATATGGCAGTAGACATTGGGTCTCCGGTTCCAATCAATGAATCTATGTCTATTTTTTTTATTATTATTTTTTTGAGTATATAAAACAAGGATTTTTTGATTCCATGGGAATATCTTTTTAATAGTTTTACATATTTACCTATTTTATTAAAGGATCTTCTATGGCTACCCCTTTTTTTTATTTTGTTACCTTCGGTATCCATCTGATTGTCTGGCGTATTTGCAAAGAGGTTATACCTAAAGGAAAATAGTCCTTTTAAAGCCTTAATTGTAAAATAAGATTTAGTGTTATTATCACCTATGTTTAGTCTTATTTCTAACTGTATATTGAGTAGTAGCACAATGGACAACAATAGGAAGAAGCAGATTAACACTATTTGCAAAACATAGCACCTCTTAATACTTGCTTTTCCTATTTTTTCACATTAAACAAAAAAAATACATGGATATCTCCATGGATTATATGCGATCTAGGGAGGGCAGCTTTTCGATGCTCTCCAGACCTAAATAACGCAATAATTCGTCGGTGGTCCCATAAAGAATAGGTCTGCCCTGGGTATCCAATCTGCCGGTTTCTTTTATTAGGCCTTTATTTAACAAGGTGGTTATAGCACTGTCTGATTTTACACCCCTAATCATCTCAATATCAACCTTTGTTATGGGTTGCTTATAACAAATAATTGCCAGGGTCTCCAAAGCTGCTTGGGACAGGGCTTGTTTTGGGCTATTATTGCAAAAAACTTGGATGTAATTACAGTACTTTGATTTAGTACACATTTGATAGCCGTTATTTATTTTTGTTATGGATAATCCCCTATCACCCTCATTAAATAATCTTATCATATAATCCATAACCTTTTCCAATTGGGTTTTGTCCATATCGAAAACCCTGCAAAGATCCTTTGTGGTTACAACATCACCCGAAACAAATAATATACATTCTATAGCATTTACCAAATCTTTCAAATCCATTGCCATCACCTATATTATTCATGGATTAAACTCAATCAGGATATCATTAAAGGGAGCCCGTTGGGTTAAGGAAATCCTATTATCCCTGATGAGTTCCAATAGTGCCAGGAAGGATATAATAATCTCCAGTTTGCAGCTGCATTCCTTCATAAGGTTGTTAAATGTCATCCTCTTATTAATTCTAAGGGTATTTAAAATAAAAAACTTTTTTTCTCTTATGGTATATTTATCCCTTCTTATCTGTCTGATGCCCTTTGATGTATCCTCAATATTTTTTGTATTATTCAATGGAGATAGGGCATTTTTAAAGGCTGATAATAAATCCTCTGCCATTATCTGAGGTATAATGTCATTGGGGTCAATAAAGTCAGCAGTATTGTTTTTTCTTTTAAAATAAATCTGGGCCTGTTGTTTTTCCCATTCCTTTAGCTTGGCAGTGATTTCCTTAAATTTTTTATATTGAATAAGCCTTTCTATTAGCTGTTCTTGTGTATCCAATTCTTCCTCTGAATCGGAAGTCAAGGATGAATCCTTTGCAATGGGCAGCAATGATCTGGATTTTATCTGAATCAAAGTAGCTGCCATTACTAAAAACTCGCTGGCAATTTCCAGATCGAATTCCTGTAGTGTAAGGAGGTAATCCAAATACTGGTCAGTTATTTCGGTTATGGAAACATCTTTAATATCAACTTTGGATTTTTCTATCAAATACAATAATAAATCCAAGGGACCTTCAAATACTTCCAATTTAACCCTGTAGTCCATGACATCCTCTTATATATCAATTTTTATTGCTTCTCTAACCTTTGCCATTGTTTGTTGAGCTACCTTTGTTGCCTTTTTCTTACCTTCATTTAATATTTCTCTGACATAGGATGGTCTTTGCTCAATCTCCTTCCGTTTTGTGTACATGGGTTCCAGATAATTAATCATACTGTTCGCCAACATTTTTTTGCACTGGACACAACCTATTGCTCCTTTAGTGCACTGATCTTTAATTTCGTCAATAGCTCCACCGGAGAATACCCTATGGAAGGCATATACTGAACACACCGATGGATGGCCGGGGTCGGTTTTGTGCACCCTGGCGGGGTCAGTTACCATTATCTTTACCTTGTTCTTTATATCCTCAGGGCTGTCGGATAATGTTATGGTGTTTTTGTAACTCTTGCTCATCTTTCTACCATCCAGGCCCGGTAACACCTTAACCTCGTTAAGCTTTGGCTGGGGTTCAATAAAGACTTCACCATATAAATAATTAAACCTTCTTGCTATTTCCCTGCTTAATTCTAAGTGGGGAAGCTGGTCTTCACCAACCGGCACCCATTGTGCATCGCAGATTAGAATATCCGCCGCTTGAAGGCAAGGGTATCCCAAGAAGCCATATGTTGCTATATGCTTATCCTTCAACTGGTTTAGTTGATCCTTGTAAGTAGGACACCTTTCCAGCCATGACAATGGTACAATCATAGACAGAATAAGATGGAGCTCTGCTATTTCCTTAATGGATGATTGAATATATATTGTACTTTTATCGGGATCCAAGCCCGCACTTAACCAATCAACTGCAATTTCAAATATGTTTTCCTTAATATTTGATGTATCCTCATATGCCGTTGTCAAGGCGTGCCAATCAACTATTGAATAAAAGCAATCATATTCACCCTGAAGCTTTACCCAGTTTTCCAATGCGCCAAAATAATTTCCCAGGTGTATGCTGCCTGTCGGTCTCATGCCGCTCATTACCCGTTGTTTATTCATTGTTATTCCTCCTACAGATTTCAATTTGTTTTGTATTAGTGTACTCATTTTTCAAAATAAATTTAATATGTTGTATGTCGTGAAAATTATAAAATTAACCATGGGCACTATTATTGCCGATAACGTATTAGTTACGATCAACAACAACATTATTAAAAATCCGTATCGTTCAAACTTCCAAAAGGCTCCTCCATGCCTATAAAAAAATATATTTTTTAATATATGATATCCATCCAATGGCGGAAAAGGAAGTATATTTAGCATTGCCAACAAAATATTAATATATATTATCGAATTAATAATACCGTCAAAAACATCATTGTATACAGGAATGAAATACTTTATACATAGGAATATAATTCCCAACGCTAAATTCATTATTGGTCCGGACAGGGAAACCAGTATATCGTCCCTTCTTCTATTTTTAAAACTGGCGGGGTTCACCCTAACGGGTTTGGCCCATCCAAAACCCATGAACAGCAGCAGTATAAATCCCAGGATATCTATGTGGGCAAAGGGGTCCAGGGTGAGTCTGCCTTGATTTTTGGGTGTCGGGTCCCCTAGTTTATATGCCACATAGGCATGGGCAAATTCGTGGAAGGAAAAAGCTATAAAAATTGCCGGTAATCTGTATAGGATGCCCATTAAATCAAAGTGAAACATATACTTTTCCTTTCCTTGATTTAGTATCTGTACACTGCTGTCTAAAACTAAATTATAACATAAAAAGTGTGGTCCAGCACACTTTTTAAAAATTTTCCATTATTATTTAAGCCAGTCAGGTACAACGTCATTTTGTGTGAGTTGTTCGTAACTCTGCCTTTTTACAATTACTTCGGCCCTTCCCGAGTTAACCAATACCACAGCGGGAATCGGTAACTTATTGTAATTACTGGCCATTGAATAGTTATAGGCACCCGTTGCCAACACGGCCAGTATATCACCGGACTCCACCTTAGGCAGCTTTATATCCCAGATGAGCATATCCCCAGATTCACAGCATTTACCTGCGATAGAAACAATTTCCTTTCTGGGTTCTTGTGCTTTATTTGCTATTACTGCACTGTATTTTGCCTGATAAAGGGCGGGGCGGGGGTTATCAGTCATACCGCCGTCCACACTGACATATTTTCGTATTCCGGGTATTTCTTTAATCGTGCCTACAGTATATAATGTGATACCGCTTTCGCCAATGATTGAACGACCCGGTTCCACAAGAATGAAGGGTAAATCCATACCTTTTTTATTACAGTATTCCCTTACACAGGTTGCTAAATAATCGACATAGTCTATGGGTGGCAGCGGTGAGTCTTCTTTTATATATTTTATACCGAATCCACCACCGAAGTTAATCTCAGTTAGTTTGTGGGAATACCTTTTTTGTATTTCCTGCATAAAGGATGTCATAATCTCTGCCGCCATTTTGTATGGCTTAACTTCAAAGATCTGGGAACCTATGTGGCAGTGGATGCCCTTAAGGGACATAGTTCTTTTTAATAATATCCTTTCCACGGCAATAAACGCTTGGTTGTCATTTATTCCAAGACCGAATTTAGAATCCAGCTGCCCGGTTTGTATATAATGATGGGTATGGGCCTCAATGCCGGGTTTTACCCTTATTAAGACATCAACAGTCTTGCCCAGTTTATCAGCAATACTATCTATAAGTTCAATCTCGTACAGGCTGTCTATTACTATTCTGGATATACCTAACTTGATGGCAAGTTCTAATTCTTCGGGGGTTTTATTATTGCCATGCATATATATTTTTTCAACAGGAAACCCTGCCGATACTGCAGTATATAGTTCACCACCGGAAACCACATCCAAGCCCAAACCCTCTTGTTCAATTATCTTGCACATTGCGGTGGTTAAAAAGGCTTTACTTGCATACAGTACCATACCATTGCCATAATGCTTATCCAGTGTTGATTTATAAGCCCTGCATATATCCCTGACATGACTCTCATCTATTATATAAAGAGGGGTACCGAATTCCTTTGCTAAATCCACAGTGTCACAGCCGCCTATTTCCAAGTGGCCTTGACTATTAACAGCCATAGTACCTTTAAGTTCCATTCCCTAGCAGCTCCTCAATTAATTTTCATGAAATTTTAACATATTTATTTTTTTATGTCAAATAAAAAGAAGACCGGGATGGTCTTCTTAATACAATGGATATTAGTACTTATGGCTACTCCACCTGCGTAGTATCTTTCTGAAAAAATCTTTAAACCTTGCCCTTTCTATCTGTTGGGGACATTTTATTTCTATTGTCTTTATCTCTTTATCACCCTTCTTAATTATAATATCGCCTATCTTTGCACCCTTGTCCACAGGGGCTTCCAAAGTCTTCGGCAGTATAATATCCTTGGTAATGCTGTCGTCTTCACCCTTATTGATTAGGAGACTTATATTATCCTCAACTTTAATATCAATGCAATCCATGGTACTGTTTATCACTTTTATTCTTTTTAGTAGGTCGTTTTTTTCCAATATATTGATGGTAGAATAATTTGTAAAACCATAATCCAAAAGTGCAGTCGCTTCTTTAAATCGGGTATTGGAATTTGGCGCACCTAATATTACAGCGATCAGGCGCATTGAGTTTTTCTTTGCGGTAGCTGCTACGCAGGATTTAGCGGCTGATGTGGTCCCGGTTTTTATACCATCGCATCCCTCGTAAAATTTGACTAGCCTATTGGTATTGACCAGTTCGAATTCTCCATCCCTTATATGATCTATCCATATGCTCAGCCATTTATGGATTTTCTCATATTTAAGCAGCTCCCTGGACATGATTGCAATATCATAGGCCGTGGAGTAATGACCTTCATCGGTCAGTCCAGTACAGTCTTTGAAATAGGTGTTTTTCATTCCCAATTCTTTAGCCCTTTTGTTCATATTCTTTACAAACATTTCCTCTGTACCGTAAATTAACTCCGCCATGGCAACACTGGCATCATTTGCTGAGGCAACAGCGATTGATTTTACTAAATCGTCAACTGTAAATTCCTCGCCAACTGATAGGTATATTTGTGACCCACCCATACTACTGGCATACTCGCTTACCCGGACCCTATCCTCCAAACTTATTTTTCCCTGTTCCAAAGCTTCCATAATCAGTAACAAGGTCATAATCTTTGTGATGCTTGCAATGGGAAGCTTTTCGTGGGCATTTTTTTCATATATAATTTCGCCGGTACTATTTTCCATTAAAATGGCAGCCTTTGCTTGAAAGTTAAAATCATCGGCTTTCACCGTGGCGATGTTACCGACGAAAATAAGTACGGATGCCATCAATAGTGCTATCCACCGAATTACTTTCTTGCTCATAACATCCCTCCTTAAGGCTTATAACTGCGCAGAAAAAAGCGATTCATTGTATACATATAGTTTTCCATTAATAAAGGATGTTATGCTGGTATAAATTAATAAGGATGAAAACCTTTGTCATCCACCAGTCCATATATTAACTTCGGCGGTTCTATCGGTTTGTCTGATATTACGAAGGATTGGTCGAGGATATCGATACAGGGTTTTAATTTTTCTTTATCGTTTATGTAAATATACAAGATATCATCACCTTTATTTATCTTGTCGCCAATTTTTTTATTTAATAAAAACCCACACCCATAATCTATTTTCTCATCCTTCACCTGGCGGCCTGCACCGATGGATACCGCACCAATACCTATACCCTCGGTATCGATCTGTGATATATACCCGCTGTATCTTGCCTTATAGGGCACTACATGTTGGGCCATTGGAAGAATATCCCGCTGTTTGGATATATATTGAGGCCCTCCCTGGGCATGGACGAAACGGTTAAATTTGTCTAAACCTTGGCCGGTGTTTATTATTTCCAATATTTTGTTCCTTATATCCGCCATATCTTTTTCCGGTTCAACAACCCTTAGTACTGTGCTGGACAACTCTATACACAATTCCAATAAATCATTGGGCCCGGTGCCCGTGAGTGTATCGATAGCCTCCATCACTTCCAAAGTATTGCCTATGGCACGACCCAAAGGTTGGTTCATATCGGTTATCACCGCCACCGTCCTTTTATTATGATGGTTTCCTATTTTAACCATTGTATTGGCTAAAGCCCTGGCTGTGTCTAAATCTTTGACAAAGGCGCCTTTGCCCACCTTTACATCTAGAAGTATTATATCGGCCCCTGACACCAGTTTTTTGCTCATGATACTGCTTGCGATAAGGGATATGTCATCAACGGTGGCCGTTACATCCCTTAGTGCATATAATTTCTTGTCCGCCGGTGCTATATCTTCTGTCTGGCCGGTAACCGACATTCCGATCTTGTTTACCTGATCCTTATATTGTTGGGGCGACAGCTGGGTTGTGAAGCCGGGGATGGATTCCAATTTGTCTATGGTACCCCCTGTATGGCCAAGGCCCCTGCCCGACATTTTACAGACCTTAAGTCCTAGGCTTGCCAGTATTGGCAATAGTACCAAGGTTGTCTTGTCTCCTACTCCGCCGGTGCTGTGTTTGTCTACTTTGATACCTTTGATACCCGACAGGTCTATTGTTTGGCCGGACTTGGCCATGGAGTGGGTCAGGTCAAAGGTTTCTTTGTCCGACAGTTTATTAATAAATATGGCCATAAGAAGTGCGGATATTTGATAGTCCGGGATTTTACCCTGGGTATAGTTTTGCACGAAATAATCAATTTCCTCGGATGTCAATGTCAGCCCATCCCTTTTTTTTCTGATAATATCGTATATTCTCACCATCGTACCCCCTAGATTTCAATACTTCTGATTATCCCGTCTAGCAATGCCATAAACTGCGGTTTTATCTTTTCGGCAGTATCCATTACCTCTTGGTGGCTTAATGGCTGGTCCATTATACCGGCGGCCATGTTGCTGATACAGGATATTGCCAGGGTCCTGATATTGGAATGCCTTGCCACTATAACTTCGGGTATGGTGGACATTCCAACAGCGTCGGCCCCTATACATCTTAGCATTTCTATTTCCGCCGGTGTTTCATAGCTCGGGCCCTTCAAGCCGGCGTAAATGCCCTTTTTTAGCTCAAGGCCCATCCCCTGGCCCACAGCCAGGGCGGTGTTTATTAACTCCTTATCATAAGCAGCTGACATGTCTGGGAACCTTGGGCCGAAGGATGCAAGATTTGGGCCTATTAAGGGGTTGTCTCCCATAAGGTTAATATGATCGGTTATCAGCATTAAATCTCCCGGCTTGAAATCCCTGTTTATGCCCCCGGCTGCGTTGGTAACAACCAAGATTTTAATGCCTTTTTTTATCATAATCCTAATGGGCAGTGTTATTTTGTCCATGGGATATCCTTCGTATAAGTGTACCCTTCCCTGCATAATCATTAAGTTTTTGTTTGCTGTCCTACCCAGTACAAAACGTCCCCTATGGCCGGAAACGGTGGATACTGGCAGTCCGGGTATATCCTTATATGGTATTTCCAGGGTTTTGTCTATACTATCACCGTAATCCCCTAAGCCGGATCCCAGTATGATACCAATATCAGGCGAAAAATTTACCATGGAATCGATATATTGTAAGGATTGGTTTATTATACTTTCCATATGCTCATCTCCATCATAAATATGTTTATTTCTTAATCTTGTCATAGAAACTTTCACCCTTTTCCAGGGGTTGTACATTTAGCATGTCGGCAATGGTGGCCCCCACATCGGCAAAGGTGCTTCTCTCACCTATATATACACCTGTCTTTAAGCTGCGGCCGTATATGATTATGGGGATGTATTCCCTGGAATGGTCGGTGCTTTCCGTGGTGGGGTCACATCCATGGTCAGCGGTAATAATAAGTACGTCCGCATCATCCATGGACGACATTATTTCCAGCAGTCTGGCATCGAAATATTCCAAGGCCTGGGCATAGCCGTAGGGGTCATTGCGATGGCCGTATTTCATGTCAAAATCTACTAGGTTGGTAAAGATGAGGCCTCTGCTGCTGTCTGTTATCCGGGATATTGTCTGCTGTATGCCTTCCTGGTTGTTTTGGGTATGGACGGCCTTGGTTATTCCTTTGCCCGCAAAGATATCCTCTATCTTTCCGACGGCTATGACATCCATACCCTGTTCCTTTACTCTATCCAAAATGGTAATGCCGGGGGGTTCTAAGGAGAAATCCCTTCGCCCTTGGGTGCGGACGAAATTTCCCGGTTGTCCAATAAAGGGACGGGCAATTACCCTTCCAACACCGTGCTTTCCCCTAAGTATTTTTCGGGCAACCATGCACATGTCATAAAGCCTGTCTACGGGTATAACCTCCTCATGGGCCGCGATCTGAAAAACGCTGTCGGCGGAGGTATATACTATAGGGTACTCGGTTTTAATATGTTCGCTGCCTAATTTTTCTATAATTTCCGTGCCGGAAGCAGCTATATTGCCAAGAATACCCCTGCCAATGGCATCGATAAAGGGTTGTATGACTTCTTCGGGAAAGCCTTCGGGATAGGTGGGAAAAGGTTGATCCAATACTATACCCGCCAACTCCCAATGTCCGGTAGTTGTATCCTTACCCGGCGAAGCTTCCCTGCTTTTTCCGAAACAGCCCATAGGTTGGGTTGGATTTTTTGATATATTGACTCCGGGTATGTTACCCAATCCCAGATCGATTAAATTGGGGATATCCAAACCTGTTTTTTTATGTAGGTTGCCCAGGGTATTACTGCCACCGTCGCCATATATATGGGCATCGGGCAGTTCACCTATTCCTAAGCTGTCGATGACCAAAAGTATTACTCTGTTTATCATATAATGAACTCTCTCCTTGTGATGTAAAATTCCTCTAAAAAGATGTTTAAAGCAAGTTACTTGTAACTTGCTTTAAATGTTTAGGTGTTTATGCCCTTGGATGGGTCTTTTTGTATATTTCCTTGATCCGGTTATTTGCAAGTTGGGTATAAACCTGGGTGGTCGATATGTCCGAATGGCCCAGCATTTCCTGCACGGCTTTTATATCCGCCCCGTTGTCTAAAAGGTGCATTGCAAAGGAGTGCCTCAGGGTGTGGGGCGTTATGTCCTTATTGATCTTTGCCTTAGAGGTATAATATTTTACTATTTTCCAGAAACCCTGACGGGTTAATCTACTGCCGTGACAATTGACGAAGAGGGCTTGTTCCCCGGGGTTTTTTATCATGGTAGTCCTACATGTGTTCAAATACTTACGTATATACTTTATTGCAAGGGATCCAAGGGGAATAATTCTCTCCTTGAAACCCTTGGAGCATTTTATATAACCCAAGTCCATATTGATATCTGATAAATTAAGCTCAACCAATTCCGAAACCCTAATGCCGGTTGCATATAATAATTCCAGCATTGCTTTATCTCTGATCCCCTTTATATCGGAAAGGACAGGCTGGTCAAGGAGAAGTTCCACTTCCGATGTGGTTAGGTAATTGGGAAAACGCCGTTCAATTTTAGGGGATTCCAAATCCTGTGTAGGGTCTTGATCCAAATATCTTTTATATAGCAAAAACCTATGAAAACTTCTGATGGAGGACAGTTTTCTGGATACCGTTGTGGTTCTGTTTCCCTTTTTTTGAAGAAACAGTATATAGGAGATTATAGTAGCTTTGGTTATTTGTTTTAGTTGTGAAAGCTGCTGTTTCTTCAGAAATATTATGTACTGTTTTAAATCCCGTGTATAGGAATCCAGCGTATTTTCCGAAACACCCTTTTGGTTAATCAAGTAACCCATAAATTCCTTTAGATACTTATCCATAACAACGGCTCCTTCGTATGATTACTAGTAAATATTCAATATAGATTACCAAAATCCTTTTTTGTTGAATATATTTTTATATCATTGTCCTAGTTATTATGTCGACATTTTCCTGACAATTCTTTAATTACTAATTAGTATTAACAATTCCGCAAAAAAAATTAGTAATCTTTACTAATTTTATAAAATATTTATTAATATTTTTATGAATACCGGTGTTACAAAGGCTTCAATGAAGGTTGCTATCAATAATGGTATGAACAAAAGCCAAAGATTAGCGGTATACATTATAAAGGGACTTCCTCGCCTTTCCGGAATATTGGTTTTTCTGCGGTTTTTAATAATCAGTATTGAATAATTTATACCGTTGACTCCTATGGCGATTAATATTGGGATCATTATCAAATTTTGGGGTAGTATGCCCGTTAGTACAAAAAAAAGGCCCTTTATTCCAAACTCATTGATCAGGAAACCTACCGTAAAACCGATTACAAAGCCCCGTACACCTATTATAAACAGAATAACGGGTATACCTATAATAGTTATACCAAGTATCCAGATTAAAGCAAGGGTTTGAATATTATTTATCAGGGACTGTTTAAAAACCATGGAGGCATTAATCTCCTGGTTGCCCAGTATACTGAAGAAATTGTCCAGAAAGCTGATAAGTTCTTCCTTTTCTAGGTCCGATAATGAGGAGACGGTAAAGGCTCCCGTGGCTATACCTACCAAGAATGAGAATAGTACTATTATATATAATAATAAGTTTCCCCGAATATGATTAAAAATATTGTATTTTATCCTACTCCACAACTTGCAGCCCCCCTTAAAGCATGAACAAAGAATACCAAAAAAGCTACTCTTTAATGTTTATTCGGACAAGGGGAGCTTTATTCCTGGCAATTGTATCAGTTACACCAATATTTTTCCGTAACTGCCGCCGCCTCCGGTTTTCATATTGAGATTGCCCTCTCGGGCGCTTACAATGAGGCTGGCAGTCTTTTCACCCACCACATCCCTTAATTGGGGTAGGGTAGCCCTGTGCAGGACGTTCATTTCCGTATTAAATACCTCCAGCAATCTGTCTATTGTTCTAGGGCCTATACCCGGTATGAATTCCAAAGGTATTTGGTAATGGTATGGTGGGCGCTGTATAGTGCTGGAGTATCCGGGGTCCCTGATCTGTTCCAACCGGTCCAACACCCCTACCACTACTTTGTGTCTATCGGATACCGGGCATCTATTGATGGGCGGTTCGCCCTTTAATATCCTGTTACAGTTGATGCAAAAAGTCCTGTGATACTTGCCCAGCTTGGGATCCAGTCCGTAATTCCCGGTTATGGCCCTTCCTTGCTGTTGGTTGAGGGCCATCAGCACTTCCCGGTAATTCCCAGCCTTAAGCTTTAGGGTATTGTATTCCCTTCCTATCTTTGGGAGGGAATGGGCATCGGAATTACTTAAAAAAGTCATGTCAGCCAGTTCCCTAAGCATATCAGCCATATATGTATCGGCACTGAGCCCCAATTCAATAGAAGGCATGTCATTTAAAGCATTAAAACTAAATATTTCCTTCAGGGTATGGGTACAGTTGCCGTAAAAGCTTTTATGGGGGGTGAAGGCATGGGCGGGTATGTAAATCCCGCCATGGAGGGATACAATGTCATACAGCTGTTGGCCCGTTAAGTGGGCCATACTGCAGCAGGCATACATATTTTTTATATATTTACCCATATCCTTGGCAAATTCCTTTATTTGCTGAAAATCCGGGAAAAAGGCCAGGGAATGGGAATGGCATCCGCTGACTTCCCTGGTTTCTATCTCTGCACCCAATAGAATGGTAAGTTGGTCATGGTACAGCAGGCCGCCTTCAGCAATGGGTTTTATAATACCCCTTTCCAGTAGCATTTCTATATCATAAATAACATGGGGAGATATGGCATCCACAATGCCGATAATATTAATTCCCTTTCTATATAAACATTCGTGGGCAATATTTTCCAGGGTTAGATTATTGGCTGTTGCCCTTTTAACTATATTTCCCCTGGAGGAACGGCCTATATGTACATGCAAGTCTACAAAGTATTGGTTCATTAACAACCCTGCCTGTTTAAATAATACAGCAAAGCAACAAGTGTTTTACTGTCCTTTATACTATTAGTATTCATCAGTTTCTTGATTTCATCTATGGATAATTCCACCACTTCAAGGAATTCATCATCATCGGTGTTAACCGTATTTTTAATCAGGTCCCAGGCATAATATAGGTGTAATATTTCATTTGAAAACCCCGGCGTGCTGTAAAAGTCCATAATGTGCTTTATACCGTTACAGCGATACCCCGTTTCTTCCTCTAACTCTCTTACAGCACAGTTGACCGGATCTTCATCCGGTTCCAGCTTACCGGCTGGAATTTCCAGTAATACCTGTTCAACAGCCTTTCTGAATTGTTTAACCATAACTAATTTATTTTCTTGATTAACGGCGATGATTGCTACTGCCCCTGGGTGGACAATGACCTCTCTGGTTGATGTACTTCCGTTGGGCAGCCGTACATCCTCAACCCTAAGGCCTATCATTTTACCCTGAAATACCAATCTACTGTTCAATGTTTTTTCTTCAAGATCCATAATAATAATCCTTTCTGAATAAGGGTGGTAATAATATATTTATTCTACCATAAAATCCTTATAATCTAATATATCGAATAATGTAACTTAGAAAGGGTTCGTAGGATTGTCCAATATCTTTTTGGCATATTTGACGGCACTGCCTATGGTCAGAAAAAATTCTTTGTTTTGATCAATATTGCGTCCCATGGTGGTAGTATTAATATCATATGCTTCCATTGCCTCCTTAATATATCTGCCACAGGAGATAAACAGTTTATGATCTTTTTTGGTTGAGGCAGGTATAATGCTGTTGAGCAGCGGCCAAAACTTTTCTTTATTATTGATAATAGGAAGGGGTACTATGCATGGGGAATATACTATCCCTTCGAGCAAGGTCACGGAGTGATGGCTTACCCCATAATGCCTCCTTCTCTCATCACAAAAGGATATTCTGGGTATATATATAGGGATGCCCTTTAAGATATTTGTCCCGTTTATCACTTCAACTAGGTTGATGCCGCTGAATCCATATTTAGTTGAAGTGCCTATTACGCCCGGCCCTGGGGTAACTATGGATATATCTGCCTTTGCTATATGTTTTGCGGCTAATAAAGCGTTATAAATGGACACCGTCTCCAAATCCCCACCCAAAGCATTGCCGGGAGTTATGGTTTTATCCAGCAGGCCCTTTTCCTTTAATTGATCAACGGAATAACTAAAGTTGATAGGCAGGCATGCGCCTTCCACCATAATATAGGCAATTTTTATTTTATTGCCAAGGAGGTATTTCAGGGCACAACAGGCGGGTGGCAGCATACTGTGAAGCTCGCCTATCAAGACCGGCATTCCCTCTACAGAGGTTTTGGTATTAAATAGTTTATGATACCTGCTGGCCTGTTCTTCCGCTGTAATGCATTTATACTGACAAGGCGTATAATTAAGTTTTATAATATGCCCATCCTTTATATCTTGTCTATGGCCGTTATTAACCACAGCCATTACAAAATGCCAACCCCCTGAACCCAGGTTCAGGTCTACGGCTGTAGTATTTATTATAACTGTATCCCCTTTTTTTGCATGGCCTGAAAAGGATATATAATTTATTGCCCTGCTTTGGGTATTGTTTGCCATTACCACAAGCTCCTGTACGTCAGCATTTCTACTGTGTACCTTTAATACCTCTGCCTGAGTATAGTTAATCATTTCTTTCCATGTTTCCCTTTCCCTATTTCAAGTGATTTTCCTGCCGAAATTGTCAATATAAGAAAGGATCTTTGATCCTTTAATGATGCTTGTGAAGGAATACCTGTCCCCGATATAGTGCAGGGCCATGAGCAAAATAACGGTTGCTACCTGTATAGCACCATCAAGAATCAATAGGCTTGTTATTCCCAGTATTCCACCCAAAAGATTGGAGCCGGTATCCCCCAACATTATAATGCCATTCATATCCATTGGCAGATACATGATTGCCGGAGCCAGTATAATCGTTATTAATAGTATATGTCTAGGGGCTATCCCAATAAGGATCACACTAAACAGAATAAAGAACTTTACAGCCCTTCCTGGACGGGTATCAAACATATTGATAAGGTTGGTAAAAAGTGAAAAGGTCAGTGCCCCAACAATAATACTGGGCAGGCTTTTTCCTTCCGGTATCCAATAAGATACTATAAAACCCACTACCACACCGGTTAAGGCCTTTAATGCACCTGTCGTGAAATTTCTGCACAAAACAAATTGTTTTAAGTGGGATATCATTCCCTTGTATTCTGTTTTGCCTACCATGTCATCGATAAAGCCGACAAACCCAATGGAAAATATGACTAAAAGGTAACACAACAACAGATGGGTGTCTATTATATTGAGATAATAAATAATATTAAACAATATAACCAAGGGAAATAATATTACCAGGCCGCCGCAGGTTAGTATCTTATTTTTGCTAAAGTTGTATCCATAGATATTATTGTTTTTTAAAAAGGACATCATTTGCTTTTCCACGAAATAAACTATTATCAGTAAGAAAATAATTAATAATATAAAATAAAAGGTTTTTATCAATTGACTACTTCCTTTCCTAGTGCAACCTTTAATATATCTATCAATTGTCCGGCTCTATGGATAAAACCCCTTAATGTTTTGCCTCTATGTTGATGGTCCATTTGAACATCAATTTCCAGTAACCTGTAATTTTTATTGATTATATCAATGGTCATGCCAACTTCTATGCCAAATCTGCTATATTTTATTCCAATATCCTCTAAAACCTGTCTTTTAAATGCCCTCTGTCCCGACAACACACTCTCTATGTGTTTTCCCGTATATCTTTTTACCAAAAACTGTGCAACCCTTTTTACTAGTCCGAATCCGTCCCTATTGCCGTTGGAGGGGAATTTTGCGATGGTAACGTCTCCTTGATTGTCGAGTATGGGGATTAATAGTTTGTTACATTCACAGGCGGTATCCTTTAAATCTGCATCCACAAACAATACTATGTCTCCCTTACAATAGGAATATCCTATTCTCATACTATGGCCCTTACCTTTATTGGTCTTTTTACCTATTACCCTGACTTTTTCCCTTAATGCCAACGATAAGGTATTATCCTTTGAATTATCATCCACTACTATAATCTCGTTGACCAGATCAAGCTTTTTCAAGGCTTTAATGGTTTGTACTATATTGGCCTCTTCATTATAGGCCGGGATAATGGCAGATACTGTTTTAGTGTTACACATCCATACAGTCACCTCAATCCTTCTCCATTAAAGTATCGGGCAAAAGCTTATCGGAGACGGGCTTGGTGCCGAAGTGGCCATATTCTCCTCCCAAAACTGCAATTAACGATAATTGCCCGCTCACGGTGTTAATGTTGTCAATAGTGGGTATTTTATTTTTTTTATATAATTCTAAACTGGTGCTGGTTACTTTTTCGTGTTCCAGGGCGATGATGCTTACATCAAATGCCTTTACCTGCTGTATAATTTCCCTTTGTAACTGATTAATATACCCATTGTTATTTGTGTTATCAGTACATGTTATTAGTAAATAATGGGTTGTATTTTCATTACTTTGCTTTATATCGATTATCCCTTGATCCATCAACCCATCAATCAGTTGGTTCTTTTGATCGACAATAAGATAGTTTAATAACGAAACAGCGGTATCTTTTATCATATTAACCTGTGCATCACTGTTATCCGAGCTTGTTAAACGGCTGCTAAACCCCTCAAATTCATGTATATTTAGGTTTATATCGCGGTTTATACTGCCTCCTGACTCATGTATCATTTTGGTTAGACCGGTGTAATCGTAGGGGATATCGCCCAATAGATTTAATATCGATATCTGTTTATTGACCAACTTGTCCTTGGCAATTTCGCTGAACATAGCCCTGTTAAAAGTTTCAAACATGGAATTTTCCCTGTTGATTTCTTCTATCTTATCGGATAAAATATCGTTTTTATCTTTCAGTTCTTGAAATTTTTGCTCTATTCTCTTTGTCATCTGTGCTTGTTGCTGTTCAATGATTTTGTCCCCTTCTATGGTAAAACCAATAAAGATCCCTATTCCTAGGGACAGAAAAATAGAAATAATAAGTACTAAATAGTATCTTATGCTCATCAAAGTAATACCACCTACTTAGATCCCAAACATTATCTTTAAGTGAAGCTGTATTAAGCGATATAGCTGCTGTAGTTGTGGGGATGTAAAGATAATCATGGCAATTGGGAAAAAGGCTGAGCATACCAGTGCCAAAAGGTACCTGGCCTTTAGAGGCGTGTTGTACAGTTTGTTTACGCCTTTGGCGTCCACCAGTTTGCTGCCTACTTTAAGCCTTACCAAAAAAGTGCTGGCCATTCCTTTTCTTCCTTTTTCCAGGAAATCTATGAGGTTTGAGTGGCTGCCCACGGCTACTATTAAGTCGGCTTTTTTCTCATAGGCCAATAATAGAGCGATATCCTCACTGGTACCGGGAAAAGGAAATATGCTGCAATCTAGGTTAAGACTTTTGATTCTCTTTAGCCCCGGTGCCCTACCGTCTTTGTATGCATGAACGATTATTTCTTTACATTTTTTTAAGGCCATATCGCTTACGCTGTCCATATCCCCTAAAATAATGTCGGGCGTGTATCCGGCTTCTATTAATGCGTCGGCCCCTCCGTCAACGCCTATCATCACCGGTTTTACTTCTTCCAAATATGCCTTTATTGCCTTTAAATCCTCCTTATAATTTTTGCCTCGGATAACAACCAGTACATGCTTGTTATAAAGCTGGGTTTTAATTTCTGGAAGCTCAATATTGTCCAGTATTATTTCTTTTTCCTTATGGGCATATTCCAGGGTATTTTCTATGAACCTATCCAGTTCTTTTTTTAAATTCCTATGTGCCGTCTCCAGCCTGTTATTAAGCTGTTCTTTGGTCAATGTCCTTAGCTTTAATATAAATCCTTTGTTACAATATAAACTATTATCTCTGATTTCTAATATATCACCTTCCGTCACTTTGGCTATTAAGTCTTTGTCAGTTTCATCGAATATCGGTATCCCGTTAT
>JBMNSO010000010.1:0-28914 GCA_050945235.1 Mahellales bacterium | reverse complement strand
TTTGGGTGCAACTGCCAATCCCTTTGCCGATCCCGAGGAACTTCAGCATATTAGGTTGATAAAAAAGATAAGGGCGGGTGCCCAGTTTATTCAAACCCAGGCTATTTATGATATTGAAAAATTTGCTCGGTGGATGGAGCATGTAAGAAGGGAAGGACTGCATAAGAAGGCTTATATATTGGCAGGGGTATTAGTCAATAAATCCTTGAAATCCTTGGAAATGACTAAAAAAGTAGCAGGTATGGAGGTACCGGATAGGTTGGTTGAAAGGATGAGAAATGCTTCATCCCAGCAGGAAGAGGGGATCAATATAGCCTTGGAATTGATAAGTGAAATCAGAAAAATTGAAGGCATTAGTGGTATTCATATTATGGCTGTTGGCTGGGAAAGTATAGTACCTACTATTGTGGAAAGAGCAGGATTGCTTCCACGGCCTCAAGTTTAATAAGTAAAGGGAGTGTTAATCAATGCTAAACTATAATTCTCTCGATCCACAATTCAAGGATCAAATTGCTTCAAGGGCAGGAGGAGAACGGGTAACAAATTGTTACTTATGCGGGACATGTACGGCCGGGTGCCCGGTCAGCAGCTTAAGGGCTGAATACAATCCGAGACGCATAATGAGGATGGTATTACTGGGCATGAAGAAAGAGTTGCTATCTTCACCTGAAATATGGCAATGCAACCAGTGCCATAGGTGTGTTGCCCATTGTCCTCAAGACGCAAGGTGTGCAGATGTAATAAGAATCCTAAGGGAGATGGCCTGCGAAGAAGGATATGTAGAAAAGGATATGTTGGTAAAGATAGATAAATTAGATGAAGAGATTCAACTAAAAAGAATAGAAAAGGTATGTGAGCTTACGAAATAATATTTTTATTCCACAAATATTGTATTGGTTTGGAGTGAAGACCCTATGAAAAAACCTGTTCTTGTCTTAGGAGGAGGTATAGCTGGTATACAGACATCCCTTGATCTTGCGGAAATGGGTATACCGGTGTTTCTGGTAGAGAATAGCCCCAGTATTGGCGGTAGGATGGCCCAGCTGGATAAAACCTTTCCGACCAATGACTGTTCGGCATGTATCCTTGCCCCTAAGGTGACTTCATGCTATAATCATCCCCTTATAAAGACATTATCGTGGAGCGAGTTGTTGGAACTGAAGGGCCAGGCACCGGATTTTACAGCAGTTATAAAGAAAAAGGCCAGATTTATAGATGAAAATTTGTGTACAGGTTGTACCGAGTGTACGCTAGAATGTCCAATTGAACAAAAAAATGAATTTGAAATGGGACTTAGCAATAGAAAGGCTATATATAAACCCTTTGCCCAGGCTGCGCCCAACAAGGTGACCATTGACAAGAAAGGGACGTCGCCATGTAAATTCAAGTGTCCTGCCCATATTAACGCCCATGGTTATGTGGCTTTGATAGGCCAGGGCAGGTATGAAGAAGCTTTGGGACTGGTACGGGAAGTTACTCCCTTTGCCGGAGTGTTGGGTAGGGTTTGTCTCCATCCCTGCGAATCCCGGTGCAGCAGGCAGTATGTCGATACACCCATTTCCATTGCTTCATTAAAGAGGTTTATTGCAGACTATGAAATAAAACAGGGTAAAACCCCGGTGATTAATATAGATACACATCCTAAAAATAAAAAGGTAGGAATTATAGGATCCGGGCCTGCAGGGCTAAATTGTGCATATAAGCTCAGGCTAATGGGGTATGACGTAACGGTGTTTGAAGCCTTGCCGGTACCCGGCGGTATGCTTAGGGTGGGAATACCTGATTACCGCTTGGATAAGAAGGTGCTGGACAGGGAGATAAAGATTATTCAAGATATGGGAGTGGAAATAAAATGTAATACCCCCATAGGTAAGGATATCACCTTTGATGAATTGAGAAGACAGGGGTACAAGGCATTTTTTGTAGCCATTGGGGCCCATAAAGACATGAAACTGGGGTTAGCCGAGGAGGATATAGCGGGTATAATCTCCAGTGTAGATTTCTTGAGGGATCTTAACCTGGGGCACCAGCCTCAAGTAGGAAAGAGGGTATTGGTTATCGGCGGTGGTAATGTGGCCATGGATGCTGCCCGTTCCGCACTACGTTTGGGCAGTGACGTCACCGTTGTATACCGACGAACTGAAGAGGAAATGCCGGCTAATGACTGGGAAATTGAGCATGCCAAGGAGGAAGGAGTTAAATTCCAATACCTTACTTCTCCAATAGAGGTGGTTGCTAAAGATGGTAAACTAATCGGTCTTAAGTGTATAAAGAACAAACTGGGTCAGCCGGATAGCAGCGGTAGGCGCCGACCGGTGGCCATTGAAGGTTCAGAATTCCTTCAGGAATGTGATACCGTTATACTGGCCATCGGGCAGAGGGTCGATATGACCATGCTAGAGGCTGCCGGTGGGCCGGATGCAAATAGATACGGTAATATTCTTTGCAATGACGACATGACTACAAACATTGACGATATATTTGCCGGTGGAGATGCGGTTACAGGACCGGCTACCATGGTGGAGGCAGTAGCTGCCGGCAATAAGGCTGCTTTAAGCATCCATAATTATCTATCCGGTGATAAGGTGCCAATTGAGCCCTTCCTGCTACCGGAGACCAAAATCGAAGAAATGAGCTTTAAGGGTTTAAACCCTCGATCAAGGGCAAATATGCCCATGTTGGACCTGCAGCATAGGATAGGCACCTTCAAAGAGGTAGAGCTGGGGCTTACTGAAGATCAGGCCAAGGCCGAAGCCTTAAGATGTGTGGACTGTTCCATATGTTCGGAGTGCAAAGCCTGTGAACGAACCTGCCAGGCCGGGGCGGTAAGACATGAGCAGAGGGACGAAATCATCGAAATACCCGTTAGTGCGGCAATTATAGCCACGGGTTTTGACCCAAGCAGTGAAATACCCGATGAATTCGGGTATACCAAGTATGACGATGTTGTTACCAGTATGGAATACGAACGAATACTTTCTGCCTCCGGACCCTATGGCGGGCATGTAAAGAGGCCTTCCGACGGCAAAGAACCGGAAAGGATAGCCTTTATACAATGTGTAGGGTCAAGGGATAATAGCTGTGATAAGGATTATTGTTCAGGGGTATGCTGCATGTACGCCGTGAAGGAGGCCATAATTACCAGAGAACACTTACCCAGCGTTAAGGATGTAGATATCTTTTATATGGACATGAGGTCCTATGGTAAGGATTTTGATAAATATATAGACTCTGCCCAAAACAAGTATAATGTAGGTTTTATAAAAAGCAGAATTTCTGAGGTGGTAAGGAATGACACAACGGGCAGGCTGGAGATAAAGTATTGTGACGATAAAGGTGATATGGCCGTTGACCAGTACGACTTGGTGGTACTGTCGGTGGGGCTCAATCCTAGGACCGGTGTACAAAGCCTCTTAGAAAGCAGTAATGTAAAGACCGATAAATACGGTTTCTGTTGGATAAACGAAATGGATCCGCCAAGAACCACCAGTGACGGTATATTTGCCTGTGGCGTTGCGGCGGGACCCAAGGACATACCCGAGACGGTAGTAGAGGCCAGTGCCGCCGCGTCGGCTGCGGCAATTACAGCAGGTAAGCGCAGCGTTGAGCTCAGTGATTACAGCAAGTTCTTTGAACAGCCCCAGGATATACCCATGCGGGATGTATCAAAGGAGCCCATAAGGATCGGGGTTTTTGTATGCCATTGCGGATCCAATATAGGAGGATTCCTAAATGTTAAGGAAGTAGTTGAATATGCTAAAACCCTCCCCTTTGTCGAGCATTGTGAAGATAATATGTATACCTGTTCCGTGGATTCACAAAAGGTTATTGCCGAGAGGATTAGGGAGTTTAACCTCAACCGAGTGGTGGTGGCGTCCTGTACCCCCAGAACCCATGAACCCCTATTCCAAGAGGTGTTGGTTAAGGCGGGCCTGAACCCTTACCTCTTTGCCATGGCCAATATAAGGGACCAGTGTTCTTGGGTTCATATGGATCGCTATGAAGAAGCCACTCAAAAGGCAAAGGATTTAGTCAAAATGGCGGTGGGTAAAGTCACTTTTGCAAAACAGTTAACCAGGCAGAAGGTAGAGGTAAATAAAGGGGCCCTGGTAATCGGCGGGGGTATGTCGGGTATTTCCGCTGCCCTTGAAATAGCAGGTATGGGATTTAAGGTCTATTTGGTAGAAAAAACCGGTCAATTGGGGGGAAATGCGTTAAAGCTCGGTTTTACGGCATCGGGCAGGTCATATGGGGACCATATCAGGCGGTATATTGACGCACTAAATAATAATCCCAATATCGAGGTTTTCCTTAACACCGAAATAAAGAGAATTGACGGCTATGTTGGGAAATTCAAAACTCTTTTACAATCAGACGGTAATGAGAGGGAAATCGATCATGGTTGTGTAATAGTAGCCACCGGTGCCAGGGAATATAAACCCAAGGAGTATATGTACGGCAGTGATGACAGGGTCATGACGCAGATGGAATTGGAAGAAAGGCTGGCTGGGAACAAGCTGGACATCGGAAAATATAAGAATATTGTGATGATACAATGCGTTGGTTCTAGGGAAGCGGATAGGCCGTACTGCAGTCGGGTTTGCTGTAACCAGGCAATAAAGAATGCCATTTTATTAAAAGAAATGGATAAAGATATTAATGTTACTATTCTGTACAGGGATATCAGGTCTTACGGACTAAATGAGATAAACTATCGCATTGCAAGAAGGACAGGAGTACAGTTTATTAATTACAACCCCGAACTTAAACCCGTGTTGGCTAATGAAGGAGATGGATTAAAACTAAAATGTTACGAATCCCTCCTAGATGGGCAAGTGGAAATGCCTGTGGATATGGTAGTTTTGAGCAGTGCTATAGAGGTAGACCTTGAAGAGAATAAGAGGATTGCCCAGATGCTGAAGGTACCTTTAAATCAGGAAGGTTTCTTTATGGAAGCCCATGCAAAGCTAAGACCTGTTGATTTTGCCACTGAAGGTGTGTACCTGTGTGGTCTGGCCCATGCACCCAAAAACCTGAAAGAGAGTATTGCCCAGGGCAGGGCTGCCGCAGCCAGGGCTGCGACCGTTATCTCAAAGGATACCTTGGAGACAGAGGCCAATATAGCCCAAGTAAGGGAAGATTTGTGTTCCGGTTGTGGCACCTGTGAAAGGGTTTGTGCATATAAAGCCATTACACTGGAAGACATAAAAAGGAGAAATGAAACCGTCAAAAAAGCAGTGGTCAACGCTGTATTATGCAAGGGCTGCGGAACGTGCTCGGCCAACTGCAGATGCGGGGCCATAGATGTAAACGGCTTTGCAGATAGACAGGTATTAAGTGAAATAGAGTACCTTTTAACGACATAGTTATAAATTATAAATATCAGCGGCATAAATGGATTGAATGCCAGGGACCGGGTCTATCCTGTTAAAGGTATAGCTCGACCGGTTAACTGGCATACCATGGAGGTTATATTGATGAAGGAACAATTACAAATAGAACATCTACAAGGGGATAGAACAGATAAATGGGAACCTAAAATTATCGCATTTTTATGTAATTGGTGCAGTTATGCCGGGGCAGATCTTGCAGGCACCAGCAGGCTGCAGTATCCACCAAACATAAGGGTAATAAGGGTCCCCTGTTCCGGAAGGCTTAACCCGTTGTTTATAATAAAGGCATTGATTGACGGCGCCGACGGTGTAATGGTTTCGGGTTGCCATCCCGGGGACTGCCATTACCTTACCGGTAATATGTACGCCAGAAGACGTTTCGTAATGCTTAAAAGGCTGCTTGCAGCTGCAGGTATTGAACAGGATAGGGTGCATTTTACTTGGGTATCGGCCTCTGAAGGTGCACGTTTTGCGTCAGTGGTTGAGGAAGTAAGCCAAAGGGTAAAAAGGCTTGGTCCAAACAGGATTATAGGGGTGAAATAGATGGGCTTTACTGAACAAAGAACCAAAATAATTGAAGCATGCAAAGATTTGCTGGAGGAAGGTAAGGTGGAGCTAATACTGGGTTTTACTACGGGTGACGTACAAAACAATGCCATACCGTTTTTTATCCGGCAAAGGGAGCAGGTAGGCAAAATAAGATGGGACGAAGGTTGTACTCCCAATCTGGCAAAATACCTCCTGGAAAAGAAAGGTCAAAAGACGGCCATAATAGCCAAACCATGCGATGTTAGGGCAATTATAATGTATATGGTGGAACGACAGATAAACAGGGATGATGTTTATATAATCGGGCTTCAATGTGCCGGTATGAAAAACGAGGACGGTTCAATGGCCCCCGGATGCGATGAGTGTGCTGTAAAAACCCCACCGATTTACGATGTACTAATAGAAAATGCGGATGAACAGGGAGATGCTCACTCTTCACACCCAGGGAACGGCATAACTAAAACCGGCTCTAGGCAGGATGAACTCGCCTATAAGTTGGAACGATTCCAAAGGGAAATGGAAAAATGTATACTCTGTTTTTCCTGCAGGCAGGCCTGTTATGGTTGCTACTGCAGCACATGTTTCATGGATAGGAACATTCCCAACTGGCTGCCTGCTCAACCGGATATGGGAGCAAAAATGACCTTCCACCTGGGCAGGACAATGCATTTGGCAGGCAGGTGCGTGGAATGCGGCGCTTGTGAAAAGGCGTGCCCTTCGGGGGTAAAGATTAGATATCTGATTAAAGAATTGACGGATTTATGTAAAGATCTTTATGGTTATCAAGCAGGGTTAGACCCTAATGAGCCCCCTGCAATGACTGTGTATAAACCGGATGATAAGGAAATCGGATTTTTAGGCGGTGAAAAATGATGACCGACATGTTAATATCAAGGGCAAAGCTAAAGGAAATGCTACAGGGCATGATAAAGGAATATAGGTTGGTAGCCCCGGTGAGGGAAAATGGCAGCCTGCTCTTTAAAGAGGTGGATAATGTAGATGATATAGTAATAAATGATGAGATCACATACAAGTCTCCCAAGGAGTTTTTGTTCCCGCAGGTTGAGAGAATTATGGGGTTTGATAGCCAGGGCGGTACATTGACCGAGGGTAATCCTAAAAAAACAGTGATTTTCGGGGTAAGGCCCTGTGATCTGGAAGCAATAAAGATACTAACGGCCGTTTTTACCCAGGGCAAGTATGTAGATACCTATTTTCTTAACCATTTATCCAATACCACCTTTATTGGGTTGGGGTGTGTTAATGAGAAACCCGGATGCTTTTGTCAACAGAGGGGTATTGATAAAGATTATTCTATGGCCTGTGATGTATTTATACAACCCAACGGCGACGGTTATAAAATAGCCTATATAAAAGACTCGGCCAAACAACTTTTTAATGGCAATATTGAATTCCCGCAAGACACCTGTGCAAAGGTTGGTACAACAACAGATAAAACCCAAATCATAGAATTGGATAGCGACGAAAACACATTATTTAATGAAATTGACTGGTCTAAGCATTCAGAAAAGTGCCTGGCCTGTGGTATATGTACCTATATATGCCCAACCTGTCATTGTTTTGAATTTAAGGATACAAAGCAAAGGGAAGGGGCTTATAGATACAGATGCTGGGATAGCTGTATGTATCCCAAGTTTACCTTGCATGCCTCGGGCCATAACCCCAGACCTTCAAAAACCGAACGGTTTCGCCAGAGGGTGATGCATAAGTATTTATATGTCAAACAAAATTTCGGATACACTGCTTGTACCGGGTGCGGACGCTGTATCAGAAGTTGTCCGGCCGGAATGAATATAAAATCTATTGTATCAGAGATAATGGAGGAGTTAAAGTGAGCAACCCATATTTGCCGCAAAGGGCCGAAATAGTGGAAATAATACAAGAGACAACCTCAGATTTAGATATAAAAACCTTTAAACTAAGGCTACTGGAGGGCAGTCCCATTGATTTTATGCCCGGTCAGTTTCTGGAGTTGTCAATACCCGGTGTAGGTGAAGCACCCTTCGGTTTTGCTTCCTCACCCCTGGATAAGGAGTATATCGAGCTAAGCATTAAAAGGGTGGGCTTGGTAACCGAAGCGGTACACAGTCTGAAGATCGGGTCGGTTGTGTGGCTGAGGGGTCCCTTCGGTAATACCTTTCCCCTTCGGGAGATGGAGGGCAGCAAAATATTAGTAATAGCCGGCGGTTTGGGGCTTGCCCCCTTGCGCCCCCTTGTTTTATATATCCTTAGCCATCAAAACAGGGACAAATACGGTGATATACAGATGCTTTTGGCTGCCAGGACTACCAGTGATTTTATTTACAGACGGGAATATGAAAACTGGAAGAAGGCCAAGGATACCAGTGTTATCCTTACTATAGACAATCCTGAGCCGGGTTGGACAGAGAAGGTGGGATTTCCCCATGTTATTGTTGACGAAATGGATATAGATACCGACAATACCTATGCTGTTCTGTGCGGTCCCCCAATTATGATAAAATTTGTGTCGACAAAATTAGTGGAATTAGGGATACCAAAGGATAAAATCCTTACCACCCTTGAGATGAGAATGACCTGTGGTGTTGGTAAGTGTGGGAAATGTAATATAGGCCACCAATATGTATGTGTAGACGGACCGGTGTTTAATATGGAACAATTGTCAAATATGCCCCAGGAATACTAAAAAAGGAGATGTTTTGATGGAACGGTCATTTATAAGTCCACCGGATATACCCCAAGAGCTGGTGAATGCTGGCTGTAAAAAGGTTAGCCAGACCCCAGGAAAGTTGGTCTTGTTAGGAATCCTTGCCGGTGCTTTTATCGCCTTTGCTGCCCAGGGTTCCAATGCCGCGGTCCATACAATAAACTCGGTGGGTATAGCTAAAACTTTGGCCGGTGCATTATTTGCCTCTGGTCTTATAATGGTGATAGTGGCCGGTGCCGAACTCTTTACCGGTAATAGTTTGATTATTATATCCTGTTTGGAGGGCAGGACCAGGTTAAAGGGTCTCTTTAAGAATTGGGCTTTTGTGTATATGGGCAATTTCATAGGTTCTATCATAATCGCATTTTTTATTCTTCAGTCGGGGCAACTGGGTTTATCGGGCGGCATGCTGGGCGGGTTTACAATTAAAACCGCTGTTTTTAAAACAAGTTTAACCTTTGGTAGCGCTTTCTTTAGTGGTATACTATGTAATTGGCTGGTTTGCCTGGCGGTATGGATGGCATCGGCCGCAAAGGATATACAGGGTAAGATTCTTGCCATCTTCTTTCCCATATGGCTGTTTGTAACATCGGGATTTGAACATAGCATAGCCAATATGTATTATATCTCGGCAGGTTTACTGGCCAAATCAAATGCTCAGTGGGTAGAAGCAGCATATAAAATGGGTGTTGCCAAGGATAAGCTTGACGGCTTAACATGGGGCACATTCTTTACCAAAAATCTTATACCAGTGACCTTGGGCAATATCATTGGAGGGGTAATATTTGTGGGTACCATGTACTGGATCATCTATCTTAAAAAGGATAAAGGGGTTAAGACCGCCAACTATGAAGGCCTGTCCAAAAAACAGTTATAGGAATACCGGTTTATAAGCAGGGTTATTCACTGACGTACCACATAACAAATTTTTTGCCGGAAAATATGAAATAATAGAAAACAAGGAGGTATAATATGGGTTACAAAAGTGATATTGAAATTGCACAGAGCGTAAGAATGAAACCTATCCAAGAAATTGCTGATGTATTGGGTATTGACAAAAGGGCTTTGGAGTTATACGGTAATTATAAGGCAAAGGTTGATTACAACATATTGGAAGAAATGAAGGACAAGCCCGATGGCAAGCTTATACTTGTTACCGCCATCAACCCCACTCCGGCTGGCGAAGGAAAGACTACAACATCGGTGGGTCTGGCCGATGCATTGAACAAACTTGGGAAGAAGGTAATAGTGGCCTTGCGCGAACCCTCAATGGGCCCGGTGTTCGGGGTGAAGGGAGGGGCCGCCGGCGGCGGGTATGCCCAAGTGGTTCCAATGGAAGATATAAATCTGCACTTTACCGGCGATATGCATGCCATAGGGGCGGCTAATAATCTGCTGGCGGCAATGGTGGATAATCATATTTTCCAGGGCAATAAACTGGGTATCGATAGCAGGAAGATTATCCTTAAAAGATGTGTGGATATGAACGACAGGCAGCTGAGGTTCATCGTAAACGGGTTAAACGGTAGGGCAAATGGTGTTCCCCGGGAGGATGGATACGATATAACCGTGGCCTCTGAGGTTATGGCTATTTTATGTCTGTCAAAGAATTTGCAGGATTTAAAGGATAAGCTAAGGAATATAGTCGTCGGTTATACCAGGGATAATGCTCCGGTTACTGCCGGCGATCTAAAGGCCGAAGGTGCAATGGCAGCGTTGTTAAAGGACGCCTTAAAACCTAACCTGGTACAAACCTTGGAACATACCCCTGCCTTTGTACACGGAGGACCCTTTGCCAATATTGCCCACGGATGTAATAGTATAATGGCAACAAAGATGGGTCTTAAGCTGGCGGATTATGTAGTCACCGAGGCGGGTTTCGGTGCTGACCTTGGGGCTGAGAAATTCCTGGATATAAAATGTAGGATAGCCGGCTTAAAACCATCAGCGGTAGTAATCGTTGCGACGGTTAGGGCATTGAAACACCATGGTGGGGCTGCAAAGGCTGATTTGGCAAATGAGGATTTAGATGCATTAAAGAAGGGCATACCCAACCTGTTAAAGCATATCGAAAATATAACTGTGAAGTTCCAATTGCCGGCTGTGGTTGCTATAAACAGGTTCCCCACCGATACCGAAGCCGAGCTTAAGCTGGTGGAAGAGGAGTGCAAGCAGTACGGGGCAAATGTTGCGTTGTCCGAGGTATGGGCCAAAGGTGGAGAAGGCGGGCTTGAACTGGCTAAAGAAGTCTTAGAATTGGTTGACAATGGAGAAAATAAGTTTAGGTTTGTTTACAGAGATGACATGGCAATAATGGATAAGATAGAGGCAATAGCAAAGGAAGTATATGGCGCAAATGGTGTAGATTACACCCCCGCTGCTGCCAAAGAAATAAACAGGCTGGAGGAGCTAGGGTTTGGCGACATGCCTATCTGTATGGCAAAAACCCAGTATTCATTAACGGACGATCCTAAGAAATTAGGTTGGCCAAAGAACTTTAGAATTACTGTAAGGAACGTGAAAATCTCTGCCGGTGCTGGGTTCATAGTTGCATTAACCGGTGAAATAATGACCATGCCTGGCCTGCCCAAGGTACCAGCCGCCGAAAAGATAGACGTGGATGCGACAGGAAAGATTTCTGGATTGTTCTAGAATAAATTGCTGGCCATTGGTTAATGATCGGTGGCCAGTTATTGTATGATTAAATAAGAATAGGAAATTGAAAAAGGAGGCCATTACATATTATGATAACGAACTGCAATTGCAACGAATTTGTGGATAAATTGGCATCAGGTGCACCGGTCCCAGGGGGTGGAGGGGCATCAGCCTTTGCCGGTGCCTTGGGTACGGCCCTGGGCAGTATGGTAGGCAATCTAACCCTAGGGAAGAAAAAGTACCACGATGTCCAGGATGATATAAAACGTATATTAAAGGATGCCCAGGAGCTGCAGCAGCAGTTAATGACACTGATAGAAAAAGACGCAGAGGTATTTGAACCCCTGTCAAAGGCCTATGGCTTGCCCAGAAACACTGAAGAAGAGAAGAAAAAAAGGAATGAGATTATGGAGCAGGCGTTAAGGCAAGCCTGCAGCGTACCGTTGGAGATTATGGAAAAAGCTATAGAAGCCATTGCCTTACATGAAGAGCTGGCGAGTAAAGGTAGTAAGCTAGCCATAAGCGATGTAGGGGTAGGTGTTTTGTTATGTAAGGCAGCCGTCATGGGAGGCAGTTTAAATGTGTTTATCAATACCAAACTCATGGAAGACAGGGAATATGCCGACAGGATCAACGCCAAGGCTGATAAAATGCTTGAAGATGCCATAAACAGGGCGGATAAGGTATACAAAGAGGTAGAACAGAAAATACGATGACTTCCGTTATTTAACCATGTAACCGTAAGCAGAATAAATACAGTGGAGGTATTATTATGGCAGAAATAATGAAGGGTATAGAAGTAGTCAGGGCAATGAAGGATAAGATGCTACAAGAAGTGGAACAGCTTAAGGCTAAGGGTGTAACACCGGGGCTGGCCATTGTACGCCTTGGTGCCAAACCCGATGATCTGGCCTATGAACGGGGTGCCATTAAAAGATGCGAAGGCATAGGCATAGCCTGCCAGGTGTTTGAATACCCTGAAGATATAACACAAGCCAGTTTGGCAAATGAGATAAAGGCTATAAATAACGACAAGTCTATCCACGGCATACTATTATTTAGGCCCCTGCCCAAGCACATAGATGAGGATATGATAAAGTATGTAATAAGTCCTGAAAAGGATATCGACTGCCTAAATCCGGTAAACGTGGCTAAGGTGTTTGAAGGTGACCCAACAGGGTTTGCACCCTGTACTCCTGAAGCGGTTATGGAGATGCTTCATCATTATAACATACCCGTCAAGGGCAAGAGAGTAGTGGTGATAGGCAGGAGTATGGTGGTTGGCAAACCGGTATCAATGCTATTGCTGAAGGAACACGGAACAATAACAATCTGTCATACCCGGACTAAAGATATTGCGCAAGTATGCAAACAAGCAGAGATTCTGGTGGCTGCAGCCGGCAGGGCAAAGATGGTTACCGATGACTTTGTTTCAAAGGGTGCAGTGGTTATAGACGTAGGAATTAATGTGGACGAAGAAGGCAATCTGTTTGGCGATGTAGATTTTGAAAGTGTCGAAAAGGTGGCGGGTTTTATCACTCCCGTACCTGGCGGCGTTGGGACCGTTACATCATCGATTTTGGCCAAACACGTAATACAGGCAGCCCAGAGGCAACACACTTGATATGTAACATCTGATATATTATTAAAAAACCTCCCTTGTGGAATTTAAACCACGATGGGGGGTTTTTTTATGAAGGAAAATTTCCGCAAGAAATTACAAATTTATTCATAATCATGGTGTAATGATTATGGGAATAATAATATTTACAGAACATAACAAGTCAGGCCGGGTATGAGGTAATGAGGCATAAATAGGTCCATGGTGTATCTAGGTGCATTTTTCTATGTATAAAAGGTCACTGGCAAGTCTTAATATGGGTGGGTTTCATGATAGCAAGAATGTCCTTATGTTAACAGGATAGGTCAGTTACAGGGCGAATGGAATTTGTTAAAATAAAAACAAAGGTATAAGGGAAAGTGTAAGCAAATAAACAGAGGCAGAGAAGAGAGATAATATGCTTGAAACTAACAATATGCAGAGGGCATATACAACAGCATACGACAAAGGCTGGAATGAACTGGCCAATATTGATTCTAACAGAATAGGGAAGGGTAAGAAAATCCAGTATGATAAACAGACACAAACCTATTATATAAATTTTATGGGCAGGGATGTACAGGTCAGTATTCCAGACCGCAGTATTGACCAGTGTAATGGCCCGGAACTTGGAATAGTGGAGAAAGTATTGATAGTGCATTACCTGATAAAGGCCCAGGATAGGAAACTGGACAAACAGTGGATTTCTTTTAAGGAGATACCCGGAGGAAATGTGTACTATGATGCCTTTTATAAAAGGGCTATTAAACCGTTGAAGGATTGTTTCGGCAATAACTTGGAGGATTTTTGCAGGATAACCCAAGAATTGGGATGGAGGAAGGGTAATATAGGCGATACCAGTGCAGTTTGCAGTGTATTCCCAACGCTGCCAATAATCTATGTCATATGGCAGGGTGATGAGGAGATACCTTCCACATCCAATATACTATTCGATTCATCGGCTCCTGATATCCTTTCAACGGAGGATTTGGCGGTAGCGGCCAGTTTGCCGGCATATCAATTGATAAAAATACTATACAACAGGCAGTAAGGATGTTGAATTTAAAGGAGGAAAAGGGCTTGAAGGTTGCCGTTGCAGGGAAAGGCGGGGTAGGTAAAACTACCCTTTCGTCGGTCCTGATAAGGATGTTGGTCCAGCGTGGATATAAGGTTTATGCCGTGGATGCCGATCCGGATGCCAGCCTTGGGATTACCTTGGGTATACCCGAGGCGCAGCTTGATGATGTTATCCCGTTAGTTGACTTAAAGGATGTTATTAAGGAAAAAATGGGCGATGGTGCTTTATATAGCTTGAATCCCAAGATGGGCGATGTATTGGATAAATACGGACTGGATGTTGAGGATAATATTACCTTCATAACCATGGGCGGTATAAAGGAGGGAGGAAGCGCGTGTTATTGTCGGGAGAATACCTTCCTCCATGGGGTGATGGATGCCCTGATACTGGATAAAAAGGAAGCGGTGGTGCTGGATATGGGGGCAGGCATAGAGCATCTTACCCGGGGTACCGCCAGGGGAGTAGATATTATGATAATAGTAACCGAGCCCAGCAGGACCAGTGTAAAAAGTGTCAGGGTGATAACCAGGCTGGCTGAGCAGCTGGGTATAAAAAGAATAAAGGTAATAGCCAATAAAATTAGAAATGAAATTGACAAAACATTTATTGAGGATAATATACCTTCGGACCAGCTTTTAGGTATGGTTAATTATAAGGACGATATAGCACGGCTATCCCAACAGGGCAAGGCCATAGAAGGCGATGGCGCAAGGGAAATGCAGACTATACTGGCGCCCATTATAGAAGATATAGGATGAGCATAGCATGCAGAGCTTTATGGCAAACTCGTGAAAAGGACAGTAGCAAGGATTTATTTTATAAAAATATATCTACCAAAAAATTCAATTCTAGTGGGAGGAGAAGTTAATGGCGGAATTACAAAAAAGGACCATAGACCCGGCAGCCAATGAGATGCTGGATCTAGCTCAAGCCGAAAACATTATAACAGCATGGGATAGATTCAAGGCACAACAACCCCAGTGTAAGTTTGGTAATACAGGGGTGTGCTGCAGAATCTGTATCCAGGGACCTTGTAGGGTCATTCCCAATAAACCCGGAAAGGATAAAGGAATTTGTGGCGCCAGTGCATATACAATAGTGGCAAGAAATCTGATTAGGTATATAGCTGGAGGGGCATCGGCCCATTCGGACCATGGTAGGGAAATTGCAAAGACTGTATTGGCGGTATCAGAAGGCCATGCGCCCGATTATAAAATATCCGACCCCGACAAATTGATTAATGTTGCCAAAAAGATAGGGGTGTCTACAGAAGGTAGGGACATCAACGATATTGCTAAAGAAGTAGCCATAGAAGCCCTGAAGGATTTTGGACGTTATGAGGATCGGCCTTGTACATGGCTGGACAGAAATATAACTGAAGGTAGAAAAAGAAAGTTTAAGCATACCGAAATCGCACCCTTTGCCATTGACAGAAGTATAACGGAGCTGATGCATAGCACCCACATGGGAGTGGACCATGACCCCGTAAACTTGATCTTTACAGGGTTAAAAGCCGCCCTTTCCGATTATACGGGTATGGCATTGGCCACGGACCTTACAGATGTTTTGTTCGGTACCCCCACACCTACTAAGAGTGAAGCCAACTTGGCCGTTATTGATGCGGATTATATAAATATTGCAGTCCATGGCCATAACCCGTTGTTGAGTGAAATGGTAGTTTATGCGGCAAGGGAGATGGAGAATGAGGCAAAAGCATTGGGAGCCAAAGGTATAAACCTTGTCGGCATATGTTGTACCGGTAATGAAGTTCTTATGCGGGAAGGTATTAAAAAAGCGACAAACTTCGCATCCCAGGAACTGGCCATTATGACCGGGGCTTTGGAGGCCATGGTGGTGGATGTTCAATGCATAATGCCATCGGTAAAAACAGTGGCCAACTGTTTTCATACGCAGATAATTACTACCTCTCCGATATCAAAGATTCCAGGTTCCCAACACATAGCCTTCAGTGAAGATACGGCAATGGAGGATGCCAAAAAGGTAGTAAGAATCGCTTTAGAGGCGTATAAAAACAGGAAACCGGAAAAGGTGAAGATTCCAAAGTTTAAAAACACGGTTATAGCCGGGTTTAGTTTGGAAAGCTTCTTTGATATCTTAAGTTCTCAAAATCCCGATAACCCCGTAAAGGTGATAACCGATGCCATTGAAACAGGAGAACTAAGAGGCGTATGCTTGTTTGCAGGATGCAATAACCTAAAGGGAATCCATGACCATGGTCATTTGACCATAGCGAAGGAACTGGCCAAAAACAATGTATTGTTACTGGCTACCGGATGTGGAGCGGGTACCTTTGCAAAATTAGGGCTCTTGTCCCCAGATGCGGTGGAGGCCTATGCAGGGGATGGGTTAAAGGCCTTTTTGAATAGGTTAAGCACTACTTCCAAAATAGAAACCGGACTGCCACTGGTTTTCCATATGGGTTCCTGTGTTGATAACAGTAGAGCAGCGGAGTTATACTTCAAGATGGCTGACCAATTGGGGGTAGACGTTCCAAAGGTACCCTTTGTAGCCACAGCACCGGAAGCCATGTCAGAAAAGGCCATATCAATAGGCTCATGGAACGTGGCAATGGGAATACCGGTACATGTGGGCGTAATGCCGCCTATAGAAGGCAGTGACTTAGTATACGGTGTTACAACCCAGATCGCCCGGGACGTTTTTGGAGGTTATTTTATATTTGAAACCGATCCCCAAAAGGGTGCACAAAAACTATTGGAAGCTTTAGACAAACGAACATGGAAGCTAACGATCCATAATCAAACTGCAGAAAAATACAACAGCAGCCTATACCAAGGCTATGACGCACAATAAAGGGGAGGAGTGGTAAAATGGCTAATAAACTATTTGAATCGGCATATAACGGAGCTGTAATTGCTACCAGTTATGCGGAAATATTGTTGAACCAGGCAATTAAGGAATATGGATCGGACCACCCCGTACAATATCCGGATACGGCTTATAAACTGCCGGTAATAACCGCCCTAAGCGGCGAAGAAGTAAAAGTCCTTGGCGATTTGCCGCCAATTTTAAATAGATTGCGTTCAAATAATATTAGGGAAGACTTCACGCTGGAGGGAGCCAAGGCCAATGGCGAGGCTACACTGTATGCGGCTGAAATTATAGAAGCAGTGCGATACCTTGACCCTCAAAACAATATGCCCGAGCCATGGACCGGGTTTTTGACCGACCCCGTTTTAAGGAGGTTTGGGGTACCTCTGGTGGACTTTACCATACCCGGTGTTGCCATACTGATGGGTAAGGCCAGAAGCAGTAAGGAAGCGGCCGAATTGATCAAGGATTTACAGAGTAAGGGCATCATGTTAATGCTCTGTAATGAGATTATCGAGCAATTATTAGAAGAAAACGTTAAGTTGGGTATAGACTATATAGCCTTCCCCCTGGGCAATTTTACCCAGGTAATCCATGCAGTGAATTTTGCTTTAAGGGCGGGCTTGGCCTTTGGTGGTATAAAACCTGGGGCCAAGGAAGAACAGCTGGATTATCAGGGCAGAAGGGTACGGGCCTTTGTACTTGCACTGGGTCAATCCGATGAGGTGAGGGTAGCTGCCCATTTCGGAGCGATATTCCTAAATCATCCTGTAATTACCGATCAACCGGTGGAAGAGGAACTAGAGGATTGGTACTTGTATGAGCCTGACTACAAAGAAATGGTTAAGATAGGCATGGAGCTTAGAAGTATTAAGCTTAATTCACTGGATATAGATATACCTATTACCTTCGGCCCGGCCTTTGAAGGTGAAACCGTAAGGAAAAATGACGCCTACCTAGAGTTTGGAGGAGGAAGGACAATGGCCTTTGAACTGGTGGATATGGTGGACGTGGAGCATATAGAAGACGAAAAGGTAGAGGTCATAGGCCCCAACGTAGACGATGTAGAAGAAGGTACCAAGCTGCCGTTGGGTATCATAGTTAAGATATATGGCAGAAAAATGCAGGAGGACTTCGAAAGCGTATTGGAAAGACGTATCCACTACTTCACCAACTATGGAGAGGGTTTGTGGCACGTTGCCCAGAGGGACCTGGCCTGGGTAAGGATCAATAAGGATGCAGTAGCAAAGGGTTTTAAGCTTGAACACCTAGGTAAAATATTAATTGCCAAGTTTAAATCGGAGTTCCCCTCGATAGTAGATAGGGTTGAAGTTACCATAATAACGGATCAGAAATTGGTGGAAGAGAAAATAGAATATGCAAGGGAAAAATACAAGAAAAGGGATGCACGGTTGGATGCCTTAGTGGATGAATCGGTAGATACATTCTATTCATGTATACTATGCCAGTCCTTTGCCCCCAACCATGTATGTATAGTAACACCGGAGAGGGTAGGCCTATGCGGTGCCGTCAGCTGGCTTGATGCTAAGGCATCCTATGAGATAAACCCTACAGGCCCTAACCAGCCAATAAAGAAAGGCACAGCAATAGACGAGGAAAAGGGTATGTGGCAGAGCGTAAATGAGTATTTATACCCGGCTTCTAATCGGACCCTGGAAGAAGTAAACCTCTATACCCTTATGGACCGGCCCATGACATCCTGTGGCTGCTTTGAAGCGATAATGGCTCTTGTACCGGAGGCCAACGGTGTTATGATAACCACCAGGGAACATGGAGGAGAAACCCCTTGCGGGATGACCTTCTCAACCCTAGCAGGTTCCGTAGGCGGAGGTGTCCAAACTCCGGGTTTCATGGGGATTGGCAGAAGATATGTAATAAGCAAGAAGTTCATAGCTGCTGACGGAGGAATCGCAAGGATTGTGTGGATGCCTAAGGAATTAAAGGAATTCTTAAGACCGGAATTTGTTAAACGCAGCGTGGAAGAGGGATTAGGCGAAGATTTCATCGATAAAATAGCCGATGAAACGGTAGGCACTACACCGGATGAGATACTACCATTTTTGGAAGAAAAACAGCATCCGGCCCTTACCATGGAATCCTTAATATGAGATATAAAATATAACGTATAACATATACAGAACCTTTTATAGGGTGGTATGCACCACCCTATATGGGTTAATTGAATATAAGCAATAATAATCAAGAAAGGGGATTATGTAATGGCATTAACAGGATTGGATATTTTTAAGAGACTACCAAAAACAAATTGTAAAGATTGTGGCTTTGCTACCTGTTTGGCCTTTGCCATGGGCTTGGCTGCATCAAAAACTTCTTTAGATAAGTGCCCCCATGTATCGGAAGAAGCAAAAGAATTCTTAGGCGGTGCTTCCGCACCACCCATTAAACTGGTAAAAATCGGCACCGGACCGAAGGCTCTGGAAATAGGAGATGAAACCGTGCTGTTCAGGCATGATAAAACCTTTTTCCATCCAACGGGTATTGCCATTGAACTGGAAGATACCTTGGCAGGAGAGCAACTGACGGCAAAAATTAAAAGAATAAATGACCTAGAATTTGAGAGGGTAGGGCAGAAGGTTTCCGTAGATCTAATTGCCGTTAAGAATGTTTCCGGTAATGGAGATAACTTTGCCCAGGCAGCCCAGACAGTGGCAGACAATACTCAACTATCGCTGATCCTAATCAGCCAAGATGCTGATGCCATGGAAAAGGCACTGGATAAGGTAGGCGCAAAGATGCCCTTAATCTATGCCGCAACTGCAGATAATTACCAAAGGATGGTGGAGCTGGCTAAGAAATATAAGTGCCCTCTGGCGGTTAAGGGTGATGGCTTGGAAGAAACAGCGTCCTTAGTTGAGAAGGTGGCTACAAGCTACAAAGAACTGGTTATTGATACAGGCAGTAGGCAGATATCAAAACAGCTGGCCGATCTTACCCAGGCAAGAAGGCTGTCCATTAAAAAGAAATTCAGACCCCTGGGTTATCCGGTGATAACCTTTACAGAGGCTGAAAACGCCTATGAGGAGGTAGCCCAGGCAAGTGTATATATCGCCAAGTACGGTAGTATTGTGGTGTTAAAAACCGATGAAAAGGCATCAATACTTCCGCTAATGGCCCTAAGAACCAATATATATACCGACCCGCAAAAACCCATACAAGTAGAGCCGAAGGTTTATGAAGTAGGTGCGGTAACCCCGGATTCACCGGTTTACCTTACAACTAACTTCTCGCTGACATATTATACCGTGGAAGGAGAAGTATCAAGCAGCAAGATACCCGGTTATATCATAGCAGTTAATACCGACGGTACTTCTGTATTGACCGCTTGGGCGGCCGGTAAGTTTGGTGGAGAAAAGATAGCAGAGTTCATTAAGGAATGTGGGATAGAACAAAAGGTTAACCATAGAAAGATCATTATTCCTGGTTATGCGGCTGTAATAAGCGGTGCATTACAGGAAAACTCGGGATGGGAAGTTTTAGTGGGTCCCCAGGAAGCTTCAGGCATACCGGCCTTTGCTAAGGCTAACTTCGGAAAATAATGGCTCAATTAAAAGGAGAATGATTTATGAAAGAATATTCCGTAACCTTTCTTCCAGAGGAAATAGCAGTAAGGGTGAAACAGGGTACAAACCTATTAAGAGCAGCTAAAAGAGCAGGTATTGAAGTGGAAACCCCCTGTGGTTGTAAGGGTACCTGTGGCAAATGCTTGGTTATTCTTAAGCAGGGTAATGTTGATGAAAAGGCAAGAACAAGGGTGACCGATGACCTTAGGGACAAAGGGTATATTCTGGGCTGTCAGGTACAAGTAAATGACGACTTGGTAGTGGAAGTGCCCAAACAGTCCAGGGTATCCCATCATCAGGTGCTGGTAGCCAGTAAGCGGAATGGTTTTTCGAAGGAGAATGACTATTTTAAGGATAGGCCCTTTAATCCTTTCTGTAAAAAGGTCCACATTGTTATGGAACCTCCCAGCTTGACTGATAACATAAGCGATCTTGACAGGCTGGAAAGGTCTTTGAAAAGGAGCATGGAATATTCTTCTTTAGACATAAGCCTTGAATGCCTAAGAAAACTTTCCAATATAACAAGGGAAGGCAATTGGGAGGTTACTGTTTCCATAGTAGAATATAAAGGCAGGGCAACCATTATCGATATAGAACCCGGCCGTTCAAAAAAGCTTCCCCTTGGCATCGCAGTGGATATAGGAACCACCACAATTGCGATAAATCTTATCAACACCCAGAATGGTAAGATTATTGACCAGGCCGGTGCTTATAACAAGCAATCCAGGTACGGCACCGACATCATTTCCCGTATAGTATTTGCCGAGGAGAAAAACAATGGTGTACACAAGCTGAAAAGCTCGGTGGTGGATACCATTAACCAGTTAATACAGGAATTATTGATTAAAAACAACCTTGAGGCCGATGATATTTTAACCATGGTTTGTGCCGGCAATACGGTAATGACTCACATGTTACTGGGCCTGCCGCCGGAGCATATACGATTGGAACCGTATATACCCACTGCCTCCGTATACCCGGTACTAAAAGCGGAACAGTTAGGTGTAAACATTAACAAATCAGGACTGGTGATAAACCTTCCGTCGGTATCCAGCTATGTGGGTGGCGATATTGTTGCCGGTGTATTGGCTACCCAATTATGGCGCAGCGATAAGATAACCTTGTTTATAGATATAGGTACCAATGGAGAATTGGTTTTGGGTAATAAAGATTGGCTCGTCACCTGTTCTTGTTCGGCAGGCCCGGCCTTCGAAGGTTCAGGTATCACTTGCGGGATGCGGGCCATGGACGGAGCTATAAACAGAATAAGGATCGGGCCAGATTTGGAGGCAGAGTGTTTTACAATAAATAACAAACCACCCCTTGGAATTTGCGGTTCCGGATTAATATACTCAATTTCCCAGTTGAAGGAAGCCGGGATTATAAACAGGGCAGGGAGTTTCCAAATGGACAGACATATCAACCGTTTGCGCATGACGGACAATGGTCCTGAATATGTACTGGTTTGGGCTGAGGATAGCGGTACCGGAAAGGATATCGTCATAACGGAGAACGATATTAAGAATCTAATCAGATCAAAGGGAGCTATATTTGCCGGAATAAAAACAATGGTTGAACAAATGAACCTAGGTTTTGATGCCATAGAAAGGGTGTATATAGCAGGTGGGTTTGGGAACTTTATTGATATAGAGGACGCCATAGCTATTGGTTTGTTCCCGGATATTAACCGCAGCCTGTTTGAATATGTAGGCAACAGTTCAATACAGGGAGCCAGCATGGTGCTGTTAAGTCAAGAGGCTTTAGCGGAAGCAGAGAATTTGAGCAGGCGAATGACCTATTTAGAGCTTTCTGTGGGGAATATGTTTATGGATGAATTCATATCTGCACTGTTTTTACCCCATACCGACTTGACGCTCTTCAAAAGTGCCTGTTGACGGGTGGCGATTCAATATTTAGGAAATGAGGTATAATCATGAGACAAATTGCTGTTGCAGGAAAAGGTGGAACAGGTAAGACTACCTTTGCAGCATTACTGATCAGGTATCTTATAAAGAAGGGAAAAGGACCGGTATTTGCAGTGGATGCCGACCCAAATTCAAACTTAAGCGAGGCCTTGGGCATAGAAATACAAGGGGAGACCATTTCACAGCTCATTGATAAGACAAAGGAACTGGATGGCATACCCCAAGGTATGGATCAACATACCTTTATAGAATATAAGCTCAATTCATCCCTTGCAGAATCCAAGGATGTGGATCTGATAGTAATGGGCGGTCCTGAAGGCCCCGGGTGTTATTGTTTCCCCAACAATGTTTTGCGCAAGTATTTAGATAATATAAGTAAGAGTTATCCCTATATGGTTGTAGACAATGAAGCCGGGTTGGAGCATATAAGCAGAAGGACTACCAAAGATGTGGATATTATGTTTGTTATCAGTGACAATTCCGCCCGTTCAATACGATCGGCGGGGAGGATAAAGGACTTGCTAAACCACATCAAGACAAAGGTCAAAGAAGTGTATCTTGTAGTTACCAAGACCCATGGTGGAGATATATCAGGTCTGGAGGAGGAAATACAAAAGACCGGTTTAGACCTTATCGGTATAATTCCCTTTGACAAACTGTTGATGGATTTTGACGTTCATAGCAAGCCGTTATTCCAGCTGCCTGATGACTCCATAGCTGTCAAGGCAGTTGAACAAATATTAGATAAGGTAAAATTATAAGGAAGATATAGCAGAAAAATGTGAAAGGAGAATAGGAATGGCTGTCAATATTTTAAAAGATAGAAATACAAGTAGCGTAGGCGTATTAACCCTGGGTGCAACAAAAGAACAAGGCGGCACAAGGACCCATACCGTAACGGTGGGCGGAGATGCGGCACTGCCTTTCCTGCATTTTGAAGGTGCGATAGCAAACAAACCTGTAATTGCAATGGAAGTAGTGGACAGGGTGCCTGAGGAGTGGGATGACCTTTGTAAAGAACCCTTTGGAGATGCTATTAACAGCCCTGCCCAGTGGGCCCGAAAATGTGTAGAAGAATTTGGTGCGGATTTAATATATTTAAAACTGCAAAGCGCCGATCCCGAGCTTGGAAACAGTAGCCCGGATAAGTGTATACAGACTGTAAAGGATGTACTGGAAGCGGTTGGAGTGCCGCTGATAGTGGTGGGCTGCGGTCTAGCAGACGTGGACAACGAAGTTATGCCGGTAATAGCAGAGCAATTCGCAGGGGAAAACCTATTGCTGGGCGTGGCTGAACAGGAAAACTACAAGACCATAACAGCGGCATGTATGGTTCATAAACATTGTCTAATAGCCCTATCGCCATTGGATATTAATATATGTAAACAACTGAACATATTAATAAATGAAATGGGCTTACCCACAGATAAGATAGTAATTGACCCCAGTATCGGTGCTTTAGGATACGGTATAGAATACGCTTATTCCATTTTGGAAAGATCCAGGTTGGGGGCATTACAGGGCGATAAAATGTTGGCCATGCCGGTTATAGCTACTGTTGGCCGTGAAGCTTGGAGAGCTAAGGAAGCCATTGCTAGTAACGAGGATTTTCCGGGATGGGGAGAAAAGAAGGACAGGGGGATATTATGGGAGACTGTAACGGCTGTGGGACTGCTACAGGCAGGTGTAAATATACTGGTTATGAGACACCCCCAGGCTGTGTCGGTTGTAAAGAAACATATTGATGACATGATGGTGGATAACAGTTACTAGACCCTATGCCGTCGTTGGAATTCTTTAAAAAACAAAGGATTCCCTTTATAGAAAACAGATAATGGATACAAAAGTGTGAGGAGGGAGAACCGTGATAATCATAGGTGAAAGAATCAATGGAATGTTTAGGGATATTCGAGAAGGGATAAAGAATCAGGATAAGAAACCTATCCAAGACTGGGCAATTAAACAAACAGAAAACGGTGCCAGGTTTTTGGATGTAAATACCGGGGCTAGTGTAGAAAACCAGGTTGAAGCTATGAAATGGTTAGTCGACACCATACAGGAAGTATGCGATACCCCGTTATGTTTGGATTCAACCAATTACGACGTTATTGAAGCAGGACTCCAGTTATGTAAAAAACCGGCCCTTATTAATTCCTGCCATGCCGACCGTGACAAAATAGAGAGGGTGTTCCCCATGGCTATCAAGTATAACGCTGCAGTGATAGGCTTGGCCATGAATGAGCAGGGCATACCAAAGAATGCTGAAAACAGGGTAATGCTGGCTATGGAATTGGTTGCAGCGGCAGATGAATTCGGCCTGCCACTGGAAGACCTCTATATTGATCCACTGGTACTGCCGGTGAACGTTGCCCAGGAGCATGCAGTAGAAGCCCTTGAGACCATAAGACAGGTAAAGATGTTGTCGGATCCTGCACCTAAGACAGTGGTCGGTCTTAGCAATGTATCCCAAAAATGTCCCAATAGGCCTTTAATCAACAGGACCTTTGCCGTTATGGCCATGGCCTGCGGTCTTGATTCAGCAATTATGGATGCTAACGATGACGAGCTGGTTGATGCAGTAGCTACTGCCAGGATAATACTCAATAAAGAGATTTATTGTGATTCCTACGCAAAAATCTTTAGACAGGTTTAATATAAAGTAGGTGTTTCTTTATCATTGGCAAAAAATATTTTTGGCAGAAAACCATGGGTATTCCAAAGGTTTCTGCCTATTTTTTTTATTAAATATATATCGATACTATAAAAAGGAAAGATCAATTAAAACGGAAAATCTGTTATTAATCCCTTTATTAATGTATAATACATAATAGGGGTCATTGAATCTGATAGAGATATTGAAAAGAGTGAGGCATGTGTTTTTACAACCTAAAAAAACTTCCAAGCTGGTTACTTTCCTGAAGGTAATATTAATATTTGTAATAGTGGTTATGTCACTTTTTGGTGTGGTTATGTTTTTGATTATGCCCACCGAGACCATTGAAACCGGTCGGATAATGGATTTCCACGGATTTATTGAGGACAGGATTAAAGATTCCATCAAACCTTTTGAGCTCCTGTACAAAGATGATATTACCATTACACTAAGCGAGGGGCAGGTTACCCGGTTGGTAAACGGATTTATAAATGACAAGGATTTCAAAAGAGGGCAAATAGACGGTGTAAAAATTCTTTTAGAAGATAATAAAATGTTGATGTATGTAAATGTTACCCTTTATAAAATACCAATGGGTGTTAAGATAACAGGAAGACCACTATTGTTGAACGGCGACTTGGCGCTTAGGGTTACACGTATAGACATAGGTAAGCTCGGCTTTTCTTCAGACAAGACCATTAAAGCCTTGCTTGAAAGGATGGATGACTTTATTCTGTCATCCTTTGATCAGGTGTATATATCACAGGAGAGTAATTGTATAGCCTTTAATATTTCAAAGGATATTCCCGAATACCTGAAGATAGATAGCATTGCTGTACAGGAAAAAGAAATGCAAGTAACATTTATTGTTGAAAAATTAAAACTGCCCGGTGTAAGGTCTATTATCAATGAAGTGAAAGAAGAATTGGAAAACTTGAATATTGATATGGATGACATAAAAAAGATTATCGACATTCTACCAAACCGGCAAATAAAAAGAATACAGGAAACAATAGAAGACTATTTTGAACAATAAAGCACGACTTTGTATTGTTGAGACATAGCCTGGGAAAAAGGATATGTCTCTTTTTATTTGTGTATCATATTCTGTGTAATGGAAACACTATCTTTAAAATGTAATTTTTAGGGTGGTTAAGGTATGAAAATACGATTTCCCATATTAGCCTTAATTTTTTTAATGTTTTTTAGCCTGCCATATAATACAATAAAGGCCGATGGAGCCAGAAAGATGGCTGTCTTGGTTATAATGGACAGGGTTTCATTAGAGGATTTAAAGGAAGCATATACGCCTAACATAGATAAGCTGATATACTCGGGTAGCATTGGTTTAATGAATACCAATACTGCAGGCTCAAGAAATCAGAAGAATGCTTACATTACCATCGGTGCAGGAACCCGGGCTGTCAATTCCCAAAGGGGTCATATGGCCTTTAATGCCCTTGATGAGTATGAAGGCCAAAGGGCGGATGAAATGTACAAGCAGTGTATGGGAATTGATATAGAGCCTTCTAATATAGTCAACCTTGGGATACCGCAAATAATTAGGAATAACCTAAACCAAAAACATCAGATAATTCCCGGCATGTTGGGGGAACTGCTTAGGGAGAATAAAATTACTACTATTGTACTGGGTAATGAAGATGCAGGTGACCAAATCAAAAGAAACATTACCACCATTGTTATGGATACTAGCGGCATAGTAGACGGCGGGAAGGTAAACAATGACCTGTTGGTGGATAAAAACGAAAGGCCCTTTGGTGTTATGACAAACTATGAAATGTTACTAAGGGAGTTTGACAAATACGCCCAGCCAAAATCCTTTATCGCAATACAGCTGGGTGATACCTCGAGGGCGGAAGATTTTAGGTTGTATACCTCTGATGAGATGCTGCTAAGATACAGAATAAAAGCCATTGAAGAAGGTGATGCCTTTATTGGGAGCTTACTGGAAAGGATGGATTTAGAAAACGATATTTTTATACTGGCAACACCATATCCCAATGCAAAGGCCATGGAGGTAAATAATCGCCTAACTCCGGTTGTAGTAGCGGGGAGGGGCATAGACAGGGGTTGGACAACGTCCTCCACTACAAAAAGGCCAGGAGTGGTAACAAATCTGGATATAGCAGCGACTATACTCGATTATTTTCAGATAGATAAGCCTGCCGTCATGTTGGGCAATCCCATCGATTCCACAAAAGACGGCAAGGGTGTGGATGAACTGTTAGCACTTAACAATAGACTGCTTATCATATATAATAACAGACCGGGTTTGCTTAAGGGTTATACGTCTGCATTGATATTCATACCGATCATAGCGGTGGCCGTTTTAATTTATAAAGGGCAGTATTCAAAAAGCCTTAAACCGATGCTGGTAGGAGCAATGAGCGTTCCTCTTGTTTACCTGTACCTTCCGGTTATAATGGGGGATAATTTGTGGTATAATGCAATACTGTCTATAGCACTGGCGATCTTTATAACGTTTATAATATCCCTTTTGCTAAAGGGTAATATTAGGGCATTGATAGGTCTTTGCCTCATCACAACCTTGCTCGTGATAACGGATTTATTAATGGGCGCGCCATTGATTAAGGAATCCCCTCTGGGATACGATGTTATAGCGGGGGCGAGATATTATGGAATAGGCAATGAGTTAACGGGGGTAATCATCGGTTCCGCCATGGTTTCAGCCTTTGGCATACTAAATTTCCGGGAGAAGAATAAGGGCTTGGCCGGTTTTGAAAAGTATATACTGCTAATATGTTTAGCCTTCATAACCTTTGTGGTTATATCCCCCAGGATGGGTGCTAATGTCGGTGGAGGCATAGGCACTTTTATGGGATTTGGTACCGGTATAGCTATGCTGTTTAAGGATAAGATGTCCTTTAAACAATTGTTATTTATATTAGCGGGCCTTACGGTATTTGTGATTTCCGTATTCCTGTGGGACTGGCTTAGGCCAGACGATTCCCAAACCCATATCGGAAGGACCCTTGCATTAATAGAGGAAGAAGGTATAATCAGTTTATTTACCATAGCTTACAGGAAACTGGATATGAATATAAGGCTTATCAAATATACCGTATGGAGCAGGGTATTTTTAGTCTCATTGTTTATGATCGTTGCCCTGCTATATCGTCCTGTAGGGTTACTTAAGGAAGTGCTGGAAGAGAATAAAATCCTGGGGTACGGATTGTTGGGCGCCACCGTCGGCAGCATAACGTCATTATTTGTAAACGACTCGGGCATTGTTACAGCCGCCACTACTATGATATATGTTACCCCCACAATAGTATATATGGTTGTGGAGAAGTACTGGAATAAGAAGGAGAAGGAAGCATACCGCCGTGGAACCATCACTAGTCAGGGAAAAATATAATCTATTATATCTTGTGGGACCTTCCATGGGGGGTATTAAAACCCATATAAGAAGTTTGGTTAGGGGTTTGGACAAAGAAAAATTTAGTATACATGTAATGGGGCCCCCGAATTTGATAAGGGATTTAAAAGGAATAGAAGGGGTCAAATGTTATGAATTTAACATAGGCAACATGGGTAAGGTACCTGTTCTGGTCAGCAACATAGTCAGGGTTTTTAGGTTTATTAATAATGAAAATATTGAAATAGCCCACTTCCATGGATTCAAGGCGTCTATAATCGGTTGTTTGGCTTGCATGGCACTAAAGTGTAAAACAAGGACAATTGTGACCGTCCATAATTTTATAGACAATAAAACCGCAGGTATCTTTAACAGGCTTGCTTATAATATAGGAATACGGATAATCATTAAAAATACCGATATCTGTATCACCGTTTCCAAAGCCCTTGCCCGTACCATCAGTTCAATAAATAAACTAACCAGCGGCAACAAGATACATGTA
>JBMNSO010000009.1:0-29548 GCA_050945235.1 Mahellales bacterium | reverse complement strand
CATAAAAGCAGCAGCAAAATTATTTTTGTGTCTTGGTTTTCAACAAATAATTTTGGGTATAAAATAATAAACCAGAAAGTTATAATAGAGACAAACACCCATACATAAAGTTTTCATCCAAAAACACAGACCATAAAAACAAACCATGGTTAAACAAGGAGGAAAGGCATATGAAAACAAGCAGGGAATTAGTCATTTCCGCAATAAACAGGGAGCAAAACGAAAAGGTGCCATGGGTGCCCTTCGTCGGTTGTCATTCCGGATCCTTAATAAATAAAGGAGCCGATGAACTGCTGTCCAGTACTGATTTATTAGTGCAAGCACAGCTCAAGGCCGTTAAGCTTTACAAGGCAGACGGTATCCCGGTTGCCTTTGATTTGCAAATAGAGGCCGAGGCGCTAGGATGCAGCCTGAAATGGGAAAAGACCAACCCACCGGCGGTGGTGGATCATATCCTGGACAAAGTGACCATCGATGAACTAGCGATACCGGACCTAAACGCAGGAAGAATACCTATGATTATGGAAGCCGCAAGGCGATTGAGAAAAGAGCTTCCGGATACAGCCCTCTACGGACTTATTACAGGTCCCTTTACCCTAGCCCTGCATCTTATGGGTTCAAATCTGTTCATCCACATGTACGATGACCCCGACGGTCTTAAAGGGTTATTGTCATTCTGTAAAGACGTGGCTAAGGTCATGATAGATGGATATATACAAGCCGGCTGCGACGTTATCGCCATTGTTGATCCCATGACCAGCCAAATAAGCCCCGCCCAGTTCTTGGAGTTCGTAACTCCTCAGTGCACGGCCCTTTTTGAACATATCCGCCGTCAGGGCAGGCTGTCCAGTTTCTTTGTCTGCGGCCATGCCTTAAAAAACCTGGAGGTAATGTGCGATTGCAGGCCGGACAATGTAAGTGTGGATGAAAATATACCCCTGGATTTGGTAAAAAGGGTATGCCTCGAAAGGGGTGTATCCTTTGGTGGAAACCTTCGACTAACCACCGCTTTGCTAAACGGTACCCCTGAACTGAATTCAGTCCATGCCTATGAATGTTTAACCACCGGTGGCAATACAGGGTATATAGTATCTCCGGGATGCGATATCCCATATAATGTACCCCCAGAGAATCTCATAGCAGTTGCAGAGGTTATAAAGGACGAATACAAGCGCCAGGTAGCAGCTCAGTTGGCTGAAAAGGGGATTACAGAAGACTATCCCCTATTGGACATGTCAGAATACGGACGGACAGATAAGGTAATAGTGGATATCATAACTCTGGATTCCGAGGCGTGCGCACCCTGTCAGTATATGGTGGAGTCGGTTAAGGATGTTGCTCCCGAGTTTGACGAGATTGTTATATGGCGGGAGCATAAGATAAAGTCTAAGGAAAGCGTTGCTTTCATGGCCTCTTTAATGGTAAAGAACGTACCGACTATATGTATAGACGGCCAGATAAAGTTTGTAAGTACCATTCCGCCGAGAAATGAATTAATAAGGGCTATTCAGGACAGAATTAACGAAAAGTTAAAACTTAAAATTAAAAGGAAACAGAGTAAAATAATAGTAGTGGTCGACGAAACAGAAGAAAGCCAGTTGACGTTAGATAATGTAAACAAAGCGGTAACAGAACTGGGCCTTGATATTGACGTGGAAAAGGTCACCGATAAAGAACTGGCTAACAGTTATGGAGCCAAACAACTGCCGGCAATTATTTTCTCAATCTCCAATCTAAAAAGCTGGGGAAAGGCGCCTGACATTAAGGTTATTAAAGAATGGCTAAAGGAGTTGAGTTAATATGGCAAATCCCTTGCCGGTTATACTCCTCACCGGATTTTTAGGTGCGGGTAAGACCACTGTATTAAATGAATTATTGAGATTCCTTGAACCTAAGAATCTAAACATTGGTCTTCTTATTAACGAATTCGGCAGGATAAATATCGATGCCCAATTGATTAATGAAAAATATAGCGATAGTATCTATGAAGTGAATCAAGGATCAATTTTCTGTGTATGCACAAGGGATCAGTTTTTATCAGCATTGGACAGTATAATTAAACATACTCCACCCTTTGACTTAATGATCATTGAGGCGACGGGTATAGCCCAGACCGGGGATTTGAACCAATATCTCAATGAACCGCCATACAGGGACAAGTTAAAAATTACCCAGAATATATGCTTGGTGGATGCCGTAAACTTCCATAAAGTACTGGCAACCCTGCCGGCTATAAAGAATCAAATACAGGAAGCATCCCTATGTATAATTAATAAAATGGACCTGGCCAAGGAACAGCAAATTGATATAAAAGCCTTGGAAAGAAAACTACAAGAGCTAAACCCCAATGCGCCAATTTTTAAGACCGAGTATGGCAAACTTGACTTTGCCAATATGCTTAACCTAGATGGGTCTGTGGAATACACAGGAGTGTCGGGCATAGCTCAAGACAGGCCTGAGGCTATCTATACATATACCCTGGTATCCCAGGGTATCATAGCCATGGATGATTTGCGTGAATTTCTTAAAACTATAACTAAAACCTATAAGGATTTAATGCGAGCCAAAGGCTTTATATCCACTGATGAGGGTGATTTTTATGTGGAGGCGGTGGGTACAAACTGGCATATCAAGCCCTTTGAAAATACGCACCATGGCCGAAACAGACTGATCCTCACCGGAGGTAAAATAGATAGTAATAAACTCCAAACCGAGTTTAAAACCATAACGATGGGTTGAATATATTCAACCCATCAAAACCTTTGAACCTATATTGATGTCCCTAAAACTACAATTTAACATATATTGGAAAGCTGGAACTGCGGTCTATTTTTTCAGTTTTGCCAGGGCATCCGCCAGGGCGGAATTTATTGGCGCGTCAATGTTTTGCTGCCTTAAATACCTAGACACTTCCCTTTTATTCAAGTTATCCCTTTCTTCACCTTTGCGCTTATTAAAATCGGATAGCCGCTCCCTATAACCGCAGGCGCATACAAATATTTTTTTCTCACCCTCGCCCATTATTTCCATCTTCTTATGGCACTGGGGACACCGGGCGTTGGACAGTTGGGCTATCTGTTTCCTATAGCCGCATTCCCGGTCCTGGCATACCATCATCCTGCCCTTTTTGCCCTTGACCTCCAATAAAAACTTGCCGCACTGGGGGCATTTAACCCTGGTGATGTTATCGTGCCTATAGCTTTCACTGCTGGCAATTACGCTACCCACCAATTGAGAGGCATATTCCCGCATGTCTTTTATAAAGGCCTTTCCATCAGCCTTACCCCTGCTTATCAGCATAAGCTGCTGCTCCCACCGGGCGGTAAGTTCCGGCTGTTTAAGGTCGGGAGGCACCAAATCCATCAATTGAATACCCTTGGAAGTAGGCACTATTTCTTTGCCCTTCCTTTCTAGATAAAAGGTATCGAAAAGTTTTTCTATTATATCCGCCCGGGTGGCAGGTGTACCCAAACCGCTCCCTACATCCATGGCCGAACGAAGCTTGGCGTCGTCTATAAACCTGCCGGCGTTTTCCATAGCAGACAGTAAAGTGGCTTCGGTGTACCTGGCCGGCGGTTTGGTCTTTTTGTTTATTGCTGATATGGATATTATTCTGAGCCGGTCCCCTTTTGACAGCACCGGCAGTGACTGATCAACATCATCTTCATCCACATCTTCATCCGACCTTGTTGGGTCGTTATATATAGCCTTCCATCCCATGGCCCTTACTACCTTCCCCTTGGCATAAAACCTATATCCCCCTGCCTCCAGCTTGACAGTGGTCTGTTCATACTCAAAGGAAGGGCTCAACACAGCAATGAACCTTTTTATAATTAGGTCATATATATTCCGCTCTTCCGTACTAAGGGCTGACAGGTCCACATATTGTTCGGTGGGTATGATGGCATGATGATCTGTTACCTTACTGTTATCCACCAATCTTTTTGTAACCCGTAGCCCATCCTTCAGCACCCTGGCCACCATTGGTGCATAGAGCCCTACCCTTATGCACTTTAACCTATCGGTCAAAGTGGGTACTATATCCTCTGTGATGTACCTGGAATCGGTCCTGGGGTAGGTAACCAATTTGTGGGATTCATACAACCTTTGCATAATGGACAGAGTCTTCTTGGCCGAGTAACCGAACCTGCGGTTGGCATCCCTTTGAAGTTCGGTAAGGTCATATGCCAGGGGCGCCGGCTCCTTTTTTGCATCCTTTCTAAGTTCAACGACCTCGGCCCTTTGGCCGGTAACGGCAGCCACTATGGTATCTGCCCGACTCTTTTCGAAAATCCGGGTCTGTCCGTTGTGCTTATCCTGCCACCTCATTGTAAATCCCGGAACCTTGGCGTCGATAATCCAATAATCCCTGGGCACAAATTTTTTTATCTCTTCCTCCCGCTGTACGATCATGGCCAGGGTAGGAGTTTGAACCCTCCCCGCCGACAGCTGGGCATTATATTTACAGGTCAGTGCCCGGGTAACATTTAACCCCACCAACCAATCGGCCTCTGCTCTGCACTGGGCGGATAAATACAGGTTATCATATTCCTTCCCCGGCCTTAAGTTTTTAAACCCATCCTTAATGGCCTTGTCGGTCTGGGAGGAAATCCATAAACGCTTTATGGGTTTCCTACAGCCGGCCTTTTCTATAATCCACCTGGCCACCAACTCACCTTCCCGTCCTGAATCGGTGGCGATTATGATTTCATTTACCTCCTTCATGGCCATAAGGGTTTTCACATTATTATACTGATGCCTGGTGTTTTTTATTACCGTAAGCTCCATACGCTTTGGCACCATTGGCAGGTCCTCCAACCTCCAGTGCTTGTACTTATCATCATAGGCCTCCGGTTCCGCCAGGGTCACCAAGTGGCCCAATGCCCATGTTACTATATATTTGGAGCCTATGAAACAACCCTTACCCTTTTGTTTGCATCCCAGCACCCGGGCTATATCCTTAGCCACGCTGGGCTTTTCCGTCAATACCAATGCCTTCATTCTTTAATCCCTTTCCACGGCAGCGGCGGATGATCCACCGGTTGCCCTTTATTAATGATTCTTCAATACAGTTTTTTGCACCTATTTTGAAAAATCTTTTTTATATACAATGAGTATAACACAAACTATTGAAGATGAGCCACAAACCTTAAAATGGCTGTGTAAATATCATATATCGATATTATTCCGTAAAACACCACGAAGCCGCCGGAAAATCAAAGACCATGATTTTACGCATAAAGGGAGGCTGGATTATCTTTTGCCACTGGGTTTCCAGCCTCCTTTACACCAACGCCCTATTCTATAGATGACTAATTATCATACTGCCCATTTCCCGGGTACCCACCAGCGTCATGCCCGGTTCCATTATATCACCGGTGCGATATCCCTCTTCTAAGGTTGCAGCCACCGCCCTCTCCACCATGGCCGCCTCCTCTTCCATGGCAAAGGAATATCGCAGCATCATGGCCACTGACATTATGGTAGCAATGGGGTTTGCTCTGTTCTGGCCTGCAATATCCGGTGCGGAACCGTGTACAGGTTCATATAGTCCTAAGCGGCCCGAGCCCAAACTGGCCGAGGGCAGCATGCCCAGCGACCCGGTGAGCATAGACGCTTCATCGCTTAAGATATCACCGAACATATTACCGGTCACAATCACATCAAACTGGTGGGGATCACGGATAAGCTGCATGGCACAGTTGTCAACGTACATATGGGAAAGCTCAACCTGGGGATAGTCGGCACCCACCCTGGTTACAACCTCCCGCCACAGCCGGGAACTTTCCAAGATATTGGCCTTATCCACCGACATTAACCGTTTACCTCTTTTCATGGCTATATCAAAGGCCACCCGGGCAATTCTTTCTATCTCAGCTTCTGAGTATTCCTCGGTATCATAGGCCTTTAACCCGCCGTCCTGTCTACGGCCCCGCTCTCCGAAGTATATGCCCCCGGTAAGTTCCCTTACCACCATAATATCTATACCATCACCTATTACCTCCGCCTTTAGCGTGGAGGCGTTTTTTAACTGGGGAAACAATATGGCCGGCCTTAGGTTGGCAAACACGCCCAAACCCTTTCTTAGGCCCAGTAATGCCTGTTCCGGCCTGATATCCCCGGACAGGGTGTCCCACTTAGGGCCCCCCACCGCTCCTAATAGTACCGCATCACTGTTTTTGCAGCCATTCAGGGTGGCCTCCGGCAGGGGCACGCCCAACTGGTCAATGGCACAGCCGCCGGCTATATAGGTCTCAAACTCGAAGGTATGGCCCCTTCTTTGGCCCACAGCCTTTAGTACCAGAACGGCCTGTTCTATGATATCAGGGCCTATGCCGTCCCCGGGTATTAACGCTATCTTCAAGTCTTTCTCACCCTTTCCCTGACATAATTAATAAGTCCGTCAGCCCTCATTATCTCCTGCATGAACTCCGGGAAGGGTGTTCCTTTATAGGTTCTGCCGGTGGTGTGATTTATGATACTGCCCTTTGCAACATCCACCTCCACCTCATCGCCTTCCTGTATGTCCGATGCCGCCTCAGGGCTCTCAATTATGGGTAGGCCTATATTGATGGCATTCCGATAAAAGATCCTGGCAAAACTGCAGGCTATTATACAGCTTATGCCCGATGTCTTAATGGCTATGGGCGCGTGTTCCCTGGAGGAACCGCAGCCAAAATTACTGCCGGCCACCATAATGTCGCCTGGCCTAACCCTATCGGCAAAGGTACTGTCCAGGTCCTCCATGCAATGCTTGGCCAGTTCCCTAGGATCGAAGGTGTTAAGATATCTGGCCGGGATTATTACATCAGTATCCACATTGTCGCCGTACTTGATAACTTTACCCCTAATCATTTTACTACCTCCTCCGGTGACGAAATCTTGCCCGTAATGGCGGACGCCGCTGCTACTGCCGGGCTGGCCAGGTAAACCTCACTCTTAGGATGGCCCATCCTACCCACGAAGTTTCTGTTGGTAGTGGCCACCGCCCGCTCTCCCTCGGCCAGTATACCCATATGCCCACCCAAACATGGGCCACAGGTGGGGGTGCTTACCACCGCACCGGCTTCAATAAAGATTTTCAAAAGGCCCTCTTCCATGGCCTGAAGGTAAATTTTCTGGGTAGCTGGGAAGATAATGGTCCTTACAAAGGGATGTACCTTCCTACCCTCAAGTACCTTTGCCGCCATCCTTAGGTCCTCCATTCTGCCGTTGGTACAGGAACCTATTACCACCTGATCTATGGGTATATCCCCTACTTCGTCTATGGTGCGGGTATTGTCCGGCAGATGGGGAAAGGCTACCGTAGGTTTTATAAGGCCCAGGTCTATTTTATAAACCTCGCAATATTGGGCATCACCATCGGCCTTGTATATAGTATACTCCCTTTGGGAATGCTCCTTGACGTATTCAATGGTCCTTTCGTCCACTTCGAATATACCGTTTTTGGCTCCCGCCTCTATAGCCATGTTAGCCATGGAAAACCTGTCATCCATGGATAAGCTGCCAATGCCGTCACCGGTAAACTCCATGGATTTGTAAAGGGCACCGTCCACTCCTATCTTGCCTATTATGTGGAGTATAACATCCTTGCCGCTGACCCATGGTGCAAGAGTACCCGTCAGTTCAAATTTAATTGCCTCCGGTACCTTGAACCACGCCTCGCCGGTTGCCATACCGGCCGCCATGTCAGTACTGCCTATTCCGGTGGAAAAGGCGCCCAGGGCACCATAGGTACAGGTATGGGAATCGGCACCGATTATCACATCCCCGGGAACAGCCAAACCCTTTTCCGGTATCAGGGCATGTTCGATACCCATCTGGCCTATCTCAAAATAGTTCTTTATTTTAAACCTTCTGGCGAACTCCCTTACGCCCTTGCACTGCTGGGCTGACTTTATATCCTTGTTAGGGGTAAAATGGTCCGGTACTATGGCAACCTTTTCCCTATCAAAAACCTTGTCTACACCAATCTTATCGAATTGAGCCACGGCAACCGGTGTGGTGACGTCATTTCCCAGCACCAAATCCAGTTTGGCCCTTATCAACTGTCCGGCCTTTACATGGTCAAGGCCGGCATGTTTGGCCAATATCTTCTGTGTCATGGTCATTCCCATATCCATTCCTCCTATTTCACGGTTTTATATAGAAAATATTCTATAGAATCCACCAACGCCACCCAACTGGCTTCTATTATGTTAGTGGACACCCCGACTGTACCCCAAATGTCTTCACCGTCAGTGGATTCTATATGAACCCTAACATTGGCCGCGGTGGCTGATGAGGTGTCCAACACCCTAACCTTATAATCGGTCAGCCGCACCTTTTTTAACTGGGGATAGAACACCTCCAGGGCCTTTCTTAAAGCCTTATCCAGTGCGTTTACCGGGCCGTCGCCCTCGGCAGCCGTTATTTCCTCCACGCCTTCCACTTCTACCTTTATCATGGCCGAAGCACTGTTTGCACCCTGCCATGGTTCTTCCGCCAGCACCTTAAAATCCTTGACATCGAAAAATTTCTTGTCTTTCCCCAGCTTCCTCCTCACCATTAATTCGAAGGAACTTTCCGCCCCTTCAAATTGGTAGCCTCTGTGCTCCAATTTCTTTAATTTATCAATTATCACCTGGGTCTCAGGAGATTCCTTGGTGATGGTGGGGTCTATCTTCCTTATCCTAGACAATATGGTACTCCTGCCGGATACTTCGGACATTAAAATCCTTCGCTCGTTTCCCACCAGTTCCGGTTTTATATGCTCAAAGGATACCGGGTTTTTATTGACTGCGTCGATGTGCATTCCGCCTTTGTGAGCAAAGGCACTATTCCCCACATAGGGCATCCTTTCGTTATGGGCCAGATTGGCGATTTCACTTACATACCTTGAAACACCGGTAAGTTCGGCTAACTTTTCAGGCTCTACACATTTATAACCCAGTTTTAGCTGTAAGTTGGGGATTATTGAGCAAAGATCGGCATTACCGCACCGTTCTCCATACCCGTTAATGGTACCCTGCACCTGGACCGCCCCACCCTTAACCGCCATTACCGAATTGGCCACCGCCATACCAGTATCATTATGGCAGTGTATGCCCACCGGTATGTCAAAGGTATCCGACACCTTTTGGGTAATTTCCTTAATCTCCATGGGAAAGGTGCCACCGTTGGTATCGCACAACACCAGCCAATCGGCGCCGCCTTGGACGGCCGCCTTCAGTGTTTCCATGGCATACCCGGGGTTATTCTTATACCCGTCGAAGAAATGCTCGGCATCATATATGACCTCCTTACCATGAGACTTTAAATACTCTATGGTTTCCTTTATCATATTCAAGTTTTCCTCTAGGGTGGTTCGAATAACATCGGTAACGTGGAAGTCCCAGCTTTTACCGAAGATAGCCACCGCCTGGGTATTAGCCCTTAAGATAGACTTAATATTCTGATCGTCCTTTACATCGGTATTGGCCCTTCGGGTACTACCGAAGGAAGTTAACTTACAATGCTTAAACCGTGTTTGGGATATACGGTTAAAAAAATCCAGGTCCTTGGGGTTAGAACCTGGGTTGCCTGCCTCTATATAGTCTATTCCCAACGCATCCAATCTCTCCACAATTCTTAATTTGTCTTCTACAGAAAAGGATATACCCTCTGCCTGGGCACCGTCCCTTAATGTTGAATCGTAAATATATATCCTTTCCACAGTCTCACCTCCAAACTCTGTCTAATCTTCAATCTTTTTCGTATATATCATCTTGTTAATGGCATTTACATAAGCCTTTGCACTGGCTTCTAAAATATCCATACTCAGGCCCTTGCCTAAAAATACCCTGCCGTTATTCTTTATTTTTACTATAACCTCGCCTAGGGCGTCCTTGCCGCTGGTAACTGCCTTAAGATAATAATCCACCAGGGTAATATCCATACCCACGCCCCTTTCGATGGCCTTAAAGGTAGCATCCACGGGTCCGTCGCCCACCGAGGCCTCCTCTATTATCTGCTGATCCTTTTTCAATCTTATGGTGGCAGTAGATACCATTTGGTTGCCACTGGTTATATGAAAGTACAGCAGTTCGTACATCTCAGGCACCTTGATCATTTTTTCCGATACCAGGGCTTCTATATCCTGATCCAGCACTACCTTCTTTTTATCGGCCAGGTCCTTAAACTTTATAAAGGCTTCGTTTATTTCTTCCCTTGTGAGGGTAAATCCCAGTTCTTTAAGCCTTTCTTCAAAGGCATGACGCCCTGAGTGCTTTCCAAGGACCATTTGGTTCTGTTTAAGGCCCACCGATTCCGGTGTCATAATCTCATAGGTACTGCTCTCATTCAAGACACCGTGCTGGTGTATGCCCGATTCATGGGCAAAGGCATTATTTCCTACTATAGCCTTATTGGGCTGTACCGATACACCGGTGAGGCTGCTGACCATTGTACTGGTCCTGTACAGCTGTTGGGTTTCAATTCCTGTATAATAATCGTACCAGTCCCTGCGGGTGTTTATAGCCATTACTATTTCTTCCAGCGCGGCATTTCCCGCCCTTTCACCCAGGCCGTTTATGGTACATTCCAGCTGCTGGGCGCCGTTTTCCATGGCAGCCAGGGAATTTGCCACAGCCATGCCCAGGTCATTATGACAATGGACGCTAATCACTGCCTTATCTATATTCCCCACGTTTTCCCTAACCGCCCTTACAAGCCTGCCAAATTCCACAGGCGTTGCATATCCTACGGTATCCGGTATATTAATTGTATTTGCGCCAGCTGCTATAGCACTTTCAAATACCCTGTACAAGAATTCCCAGTCAGTCCTTGAAGCATCCTCGGCGGAAAACTCCACATCGGGACACAGATTCCTTGCATACTTCACCATCTCAACAACAGTTTCCAATACCTCATCCCTAGTGATTTTAAGCTTATATTTAAGGTGAATATCCGAAGTGGCTATGAAGGTGTGTATCCTCGGCCGTCTTGAATGCTGTACCGCTTCCCATGCCCTGTCTATATCCTGCTTAACCGCCCGGGCCAGACCGGCAATAACCGGTCCGTCCACCTGCTGGGCAATGGCCTTTACCCCTTCAAAATCGCCCTTGGAGGCAATGGGAAAACCGGCCTCTATCACGTCTACCTTAAGCTTTGCCAGCTGTTTTGCTATTTGAAGTTTTTCCTGAATATTCAGACTAATACCAGGGGATTGCTCCCCATCCCTTAAAGTGGTATCAAAGACAAATATTCTATTGGACATAACCAACCCTCCTGCTTTATTCTTTATCCGACCAGCTCATCATTCTTCTAAGGTTTTTGCCCACCTTTTCCACCTGAAGGTTTTGTTCCCTTTTCCTGGTTGCATTGAAATATGGTCTGTTAGCCTGGTTTTCCAGTATCCATTTCTTAGCGAAACTACCGTCCTGTATCTCTGATAACACCCTTTTCATTTCCTTTTTGGTTTCTTCGGTTATAATACGATTGCCAACAGTGTAGTCCCCAAACTCCGCCGTATCGCTTATGGAGTACCTCATAAAACTGAGACCGCCTTTGAAAATAAGATCTACAATCAGTTTCATTTCATGTATACACTCAAAGTATGCACTCTCCGGCTGGTACCCGGCTTCCACCAAGGTTTCAAACCCTGCCTTCATCAAAGCGGAAATCCCGCCGCACAGTACCGCCTGCTCGCCGAAGAGATCGGTCTCGGTTTCTTCCTTGAAGGTGGTTTCCAAAACCCCGCCCCGGGTACCGCCTATACCCTTTGCATAGGCCAGGGCTATATCCTTTGCCCTTCCGGTATAGTCTTGGTATATCGCCATCAAACAGGGTACTCCCTTGCCCTCCTGGTATTGGCTTCTGACGGTATGACCCGGACCCTTGGGCGCTACCATGAATACATCCACATTGTCAGGGGGTACTATCTGCCCAAAGTGAATATTAAAACCATGGGCAAATACCAACGCCTTCCCTTCGGTTAAGTAAGGCTTAATACTTTCGTTATATAAAGCTGCCTGCTTTTCATCGGGTATCAGTATCATAATAATATCTGCCTTCTGGGCCGCATCCTTTGTCTCAAGCACCTCTAGACCATTTTCCTGGGCCAGCGTCCAGGACTTACTACCCCTATACAGCCCAACTATGACATCCAACCCACTTTCCTTTAAGTTTAGTGCATGGGCATGACCCTGGCTTCCATATCCTATTATCGCTATCCTCTTGCCCTTAAGAAAATCCAGATTTGCGTCCTTTTCATAGTACATTTTTGCCATTTTCTATTCCTCCTCGTTGATATTACTGTATTTTATTATCTTCTGACCTCTTTCAATGCCTATGGCACCGGTTCTCACCATTTCCCTTATACCAAAGGGCTGCAGCAACTCTTCAAGAGCCATTATCTTTTGTCCATTTCCCGTTATTTCTATGGTCATGGTAGATTTACTTATATCTATTACCTTTGCCCTGAATATATATACTATCTGCAGTATCTCATTTCTTGTGGAAGAAGAAGCATTTACCTTTATCAATGCTAATTCCCTGATAACCGAGTCATCGGTAATGTCCGTTATCTTAATAACGTCTATCAGTTTATTAAGCTGTTTAATAAGCTGCTCAACAGTATAATTATCGCCGTCCACCACAATAGTCATCCTGGAAACCGTCTTATCTTCTGTAACGCCCACGGCTAAACTGTCTATGTTAAAACCCCTCCTGCTGAACAAACCGGCTATCCTGGATAAAACCCCTGGACGGTTTTCCACCAAGACAGATAATGTATGTTTCAATGGTTCCACCTCCTTAGTCCCAAACCCCATAGGGTGATGTTTTCTCGTTAACTTCTGTTTTAAACTCCACCAATACGGAGGTCTTGCTGTCAATAAGCATGTCAATAGCCCTGTCTACCTCCTCCTCCCTGTCAACTTTTAAGGCAGGTAGGCCATAAGCCTGGGCCAGCTTACAAAAATCGGGGTTGCCGGTTAGATGGACTTGGCTGTACCTACTGTTAAAATGCTGCTGCTGCAGTTCCCTTACCATACCCAAGGCATTGTTGTTGAACAATAGTATCTTGACCACCAAGCTTTCCTGTTTCAACAGGGCTAGCTCCTGAAGGCTCATTTGCAAGCTGCCGTCGCCGGTTACCAGGATCACTTCATTATCTCCATCGGCTAATTTTGCGCCTATGGCGGCCGGCAACCCATAACCCATGGTGCCTAGTCCACCGGACGTTAAAAACGTCCTGGGCCTTTTAACCGTGTAATAATTCCCCGCCCATATCTGATGTTGGCCAACATCGGTCACCAGTATGGTTTTTTCCTTATCGACCTTATCCGATAACCTTGTTAGAATATAAGCCGGTTTTAAGGACGGGTTATATAAATTACTATGGCGGTATTTGTCCTTCCATGCTCTAACATCCTCTAACCAGCTGCTGTCCATCCTTTTAAGGTCGTAATCCAGCAATTTACCCATGGTATATTTCACATCACCGACTATGGGTATATTGGTATTTACATTTTTACCTATTTCCGCCGGGTCTATATCTATATGGACAATAATGGCATTGGCAGCGAAATTGTCTATACTGCCGGTGGCCCTATCACCCAAACGAGCGCCTACTACTATCAAAAGATCGGCCTCGGCTACCGCCTTGTTGGCGGCATAGCTGCCGTGCTGGCCCAACATCCCCAGGCTCAATGGATGATCGCCCGGGAAGGACCCTATCCCCATCAGGGTAGTAGCTACCGGCGCCTCTATTCTTTGGGACAATAGGGCAATCTCATCGGCGGCATTGGAGGTTATGGCTCCACCCCCAGCACATATTACCGGACGCTGACATTTTTCTATTGCCTTTGCCACCCTCTTTATCTGAAGGGGATGGCCATTATATGTCGGCTTGTAACCCCTTAATTCTATCCTATCAGGATAGTGATAGTCAATCTCTTCCATGGCCACATCCTTGGGCACATCCACCAATACCGGGCCCGGCCTGCCGGTGGATGCTATATAGAAGGCCTCAGCGATTATCCTGGGTATATCTGCGGCCTCCTTTACCAGATAATTATGCTTACAAAAGGGCTCTGTAGCACCGGTTATATCTATCTCCTGAAACACATCCCTGCCTATCATCTCAACCGGTACCTGGCCGGTAATGGCTACTATGGGTATTGAATCCATATATGCAGTGGCTATTCCCGTAATCAGGTTGGTAGCCCCCGGTCCGGAAGTGGCTATGCATACACCCACTTTGCCGGTTATTCTGGCATACCCGCTGGCTTCATGGGCGGCAGCTTGCTCCTGCCTGACCAGCACGTGTTTAATAGGCGAATCCAACAAACTGTCATATAAGGGAAGGATTGCCCCCCCGGGATAACCAAAAACCACCTTCACATCATTTTGTTCAAGACTTTTTATAATTGCCTGTGCTCCCGTCATTCTCATAATATCCAATACCTCCTGCCAGGTGGACAGCGGACGGTTTTTTACTGTCCACACCTTACCATCGATGTGTAATAAAAGTATAATAAAAACTCCTTCTTTCCCTAATAAGCTTAGGGGCGGAAGGAGTAATGCTTCGCGGTACCACCCTAATTTACAGCTAAGCTGTAATCTCATTATTGATAACGGCAAAACCGCCGGAAAACCCTACACAGGTATAATACCCTTCAGGCAACGGTTCAGGAGTGAGCTATTATATACCTGTTACCACTGCCTTCCACCAACCGGCAGCTCTCTTCAGGTAAACAGGTATTTTTTTCTCCGTCATTACCTTTTTCCCTATTTATTTTGATATAAAAAATAGCCCTGACAGTTCTTCTGGAAGAAGAAACCTGCCGCCGGGCCTTTTATTCCCACGGTGTAATACAGATCGTATTCTGTACCGCTTGGTCACAGGCCCGCATATCAGCGGCGGAACCCTAGGTACACTTCCTTCTTACTCCGCTTAAAAAGTATTTAAAACATAATACCAATTGTACTACTATTTTGTCAACGGTTTTTAGGAAAATTATTATTCTTTATCCATAATTCCAAAATTGCCTTTAATTTTATAAGCAAATGGAGTAAAATAAATATGGCTAATGGTTAGCATACTATAACATATACAAGGGCTATTAATTTTTACATATTTTTTTATATAGAGGAGGTAATTATATGCCACTAGTAACATCAAAGGAAATGTTCAAGAAAGCCTATGACGGAGGTTATGCCATCGGTGCCTTCAATGTGAATAACATGGAAATAATCCAGGGAATTACCGAGGCTGCCAAAGAAGTGAATGCGCCCTTAATACTCCAGGTATCTGCAGGTGCCAGGAAATATGCCAAGCATACATATTTAATGAAACTTATAGAGGCAGCTATAGAGGATACCGGACTCCCTATCTGTGTTCATCTGGACCATGGTGAAAGCTTTGAAATATGCAAATCCTGTATTGACGGCGGGTTTACCTCGGTTATGATAGATGGTTCCAAATATCCCTTTGAAGAAAACATAAGGCTTACCAAACAGGTAGTGGATTATGCCCATGAAAGGGGTGTGGTGGTGGAAGGAGAACTGGGACGGTTGGCCGGCATTGAAGATGCGGTAAACGTAGCGGATAGAGACGCTGCCTTCACCAACCCCGACGAAGTAGAAGAGTTCGTCAAACGAACAGGGGTGGATTCCCTTGCCATCGCCATTGGTACAAGCCATGGTGCTTTCAAATTTAAGGGCGAACCCAGACTCAGATTTGATATTTTGGAAGAAATACAAAAAAGGATACCGGGATTCCCGATAGTGTTACACGGTGCCTCCTCGGTTATCCCCGAATATGTAGAGCTAATTAATAAGTACGGCGGCAATATGCCGGGAGCCCAGGGCGTACCTGAGGACATGTTAAGAAAGGCAGCTTCTATGGCCGTATGTAAGATTAATATCGACTCTGACCTAAGGCTGGCAATGACTGCCGCTATCAGAAAACACCTGGCCGAAAACCCTGAGGACTTTGACCCCAGAAAATACTTAGCCCCGGCCAGAAACGCGATCAAAGACATTGTAAAGCATAAACTGGTTAATGTACTGGGCTGCGACAATAAAATATAATAAAAGTATATTTGACTTAATTTTATAGTTAAATGGAATGAAAAAGCCCTTAATCCCTTTAAAATACGGGTTGAGGGCTTCCTACATTTGTCCAAAGGTTATAGTGAAACTTACTCTTTTTGGTTGGCCATCTTTTTTTGAATCTGCATTACTGTATCCCGTCTTCCGCAGTCTCACCGGCAGTGGCAAGCACCTTTTTTACTGTTTTTTCGAACTTTTCCCTGGGCAGCATTACTATTCTGCCGCACTTTAAACACTTGATCTTAAAATCCATACCCACCCTTATAACCTTCCATTCATTATTGCCGCAGGGATGTTGTTTTTTCGATTGTATTATATCCCCAATATTATATTTTACTGTCATATCAATACCTCCAGCAAATATATAGTTTTATAACCCTATCAATCGCCTATTTTTTTGGTGCCTTCCCCTCTACATTGGTACAAAATAAGGCTTATTATTCCGACTTCTAACCCTCGTGAGGTCTATCTCCTTATCCCTTTTAGAAACATACCTAACCCTAGAAAACACCCCATACTCGAGGAATGTGTGTCCCCTTACCTCAGATGACTATAGTATTTGCCCCCAGGGTCATCCTATCCACCATGGCAGTCATATTGGCCGTGCCTCCCACCACCAACTTGTCCTTGAGACCGTAATAATCAAGACAGGTAATGGAAGACAATATCTCCACCCCTTTTTGACTAAGTTCCTTTATCACATCCACCACTGGGGAGTTTTCCACCGTAAGTTTTACCCCGGCATTGACGAATAATACGGCCCTGGGTAGGTTTTGGGCCTGACCCAGATTGAAAATAAAACTTCTCATCAAGGTGCTGCCCAGCTTGTCATCACCCCGGCCAAAGGTGTCCATGGTTATTACGACAACGGAATTGCCGAAGGAAGACGGCCGACCCTTATTATACTCCTCCAGCTTAGGTTCCCTGTACATATCTATATAATATCTGCCTTCCTGTTCATAAGTGTTAACACTGTACATCATTGACCTAGCCATAGCCTCTATCCTTTGGCTATATTCCTTTTTGTCCACCACGGCGGTATACTTGTCTTTGGAAGGGTCTTGTAGCATTTCCCTTATTTTAGCGAAATGTTTTGGGTCTTCTATCCTGGTTACATCCTTAGACTGTTCCATGGGAAACCTCCTTAAACTTAAATAATTACCTTTTACATTTGTCTATCAAAGCCCTAAAAAGTCCTAACATCTTTGTATCCTTGTTCATCATCCTTTCGGGATGCCACTGCACCCCCAAGACAAAGACACCGTCTCCTCCTTCAATCAACTCAATTATGCCATCCTCGGCATATGCCGCAACTTTAAGCCCCGGTGCGGGATCCTTTATAGCCTGGTGGTGAAAACTATTAACCCGCATTTTCCCCGTACCAAATATTTCCCTGCCAAACCCATCCTCTGTAAAACACACTGTATGGGTTGGCCACCAGCCCGGTGCATCCTGATCGTGTTTCCACAACCTTTGGGCATTGGGGTGTTGGGTATATATATCCTGATATAGGCTACCCCCGAGGGCAACATTGATCACCTGCATGCCCCTACATATTCCCATCAAGGGAATACCCATTGCATATGCCCTTTTTACCAGCTGCACCTCAAATCCGTCCCTTTCCGGAGCAACAGTTTTCATTTCCCGTACCGGATTTTCACCAAAGAAGCTAGGGTCTATATCACCCCCACCGGTCAGTAATATTCCGTCCACCCTTTCAAGTAACGAATGTATACTATCTTCGTCCAAATTTCCCACCATCACCGGCAGACCCCCGACATCTAGAACGCCCTGCCAATAGAACCTGTTTAAAGAATATTTTTCATGGGCCCACTCATCATGGGCAGTTACGGCAATCAGCGGTTTCAATGGTACCCCTCCATTATACTATTCATTATTATTGTGGGCTGTTATAATTGCCCGGGCGATGTCCTTCATGGGTAATCCTTTATCCATGCTCTCCCTTTGTATCCTCCTGAAGGCCTCCTGCTCAGTAAGACCCAAGTTACGCATTAGTATGCCCTTTGCCCTTTCTATATACTTTCTACTTTCCAAAGTATCCTTAAGCTTATCTATCTCCCTTTCCAGTTTTTTGATTCTTTGTTGATTTATAATAACAAGATTAATGCTCTGAAGCAATGTTGACTTCGTTATCGGCTTGCTGATAAATGGAAAGATAATATCCTGGTCAACGGATGTATTCCCGGCTAAGAGAATAACTGCCGATAACCGGGTTTCATCAATTATACTGGCCAACTGCAGCCCTCCCATGGGTGGAAGGTCCAGATCTATTATAGCCAAATCTGGTTTCAGAGTCCTTATCCTCCTTAAGGCACTGCCGGTATCGACAGCAGTATCTATTACATTATATCCAGCCCCGGTTAATACATGCCTGATCTTTCTTATAAATGATTGGTCCTTGTGGGCGATAAATACCCGCCTTCGTTCCATCCCTTCATCTCCAAACCACGGAATTTACTGTTATAATCGATGATATTTTAATAATAGCATAAAAGGGTGTGGTTTGCATAAGGAAAACCGCACTTAATAAAAAGTACGGCACCCGATACGATTTATATCGAGTGCCGCACTTTATTTATGGTCAATATTTGCTTAAGTATTGCTCCAACTCCCAAGGTGTTACCTGGGCTTTATAGGCGTCCCATTCAATGAGCTTGGCTTCCACATATCTACTGAATACGTGGGGACCTAGGGTAGATATTAGAACATCGTCCCTTTGCAGCTCCCTTATTGCATCTTTAAGATTGGTGGGCAGACTGGGAACGTCCATTTCCTTCCTTTCGGCCCGGGTCATGTTGTATATGTTCTTATTGATGGGCGGTGGCGGCTGAATCCTGTTTCTTATACCGTCAAGACCGGCCCCCAGAAGAACGGCCAAGGCCAAATACGGATTGCATGAAGGGTCGGGGTTTCTAAGCTCCAGCCTGGTGGCCTTGCCCCTGCTAGCCGGTACTCTGATAAGGGGACTTCTGTTCTGCATGGACCATGCGATATGAACCGGTGCTTCATATCCGGACACCAGCCTCTTATAGGAATTAACCAATGGATTTGTTATGGCAGTTATACCCTTGGCATGTTTTAGTAACCCACCCATATAATAATAGGCTTCCGTACTGAGTTCAAGGTCACCCTTAGGGTCATAGAAAGCATTTTTATCACCCACGAACAATGACTGATTCATATGCATTCCTGAACCGGCAATGCCATAAACAGGCTTAGGCATAAAGGTGGCATGGAGTCCATGCCTTTGGGCGATTGTTCTGACTACCATTTTAAAGGTCATGATATTATCGGCCGTGGTTAATGCATCGTCGTATTTGAAATCTATTTCATGCTGGCCTGGCGCCATTTCATGATGGGAGGCCTCTATCTCAAAGCCCAATTGTTCCAAAGTAATACACATATCCCTTCTTGCGTTTTCTCCCAGGTCCACTGGACCCAAGTCAAAATATCCTGCATTATCATGGGTAATTGTGGTGGGTTTACCCTCTTCATCGGTATGGAACAGGAAAAACTCGGCTTCAGGCCCCACGTACATGCTATATCCCATATCCTCCGCCTCCTTCAATGCCCTTTTAAGGACATTCCTAGGACAACCTTCAAAGGGCGTACCATCTGCATTGTACACATCGCATATCAAGCGGGCTACCCTACTATCATCCGGTCTCCAGGGAAATACCACGAAGGTAGAGGGATCGGGCCTTAAGTACATATCGGATTCTTCAATCCTCACAAAACCCTCAATAGACGACCCATCAAACATTATTTCGTTATTCAGCGCCTTTTGCAATTGTTCCATGGTAATAGCAACATTTTTTAATGTTCCAAATATATCCGTAAACTGCAGTCTTATAAACTTTACGTTATTTTCCCTAGCCAGCTCCAATACTTGCTCCTTTGTATAATGGTTCATCTTTACACCTTCCTTTTATATCAATAAAAATAGGCGCACCTAACCAAAATTATACAGGTTAAGAACGCCGTTGCTCTTAAACACCTACTACGTAAAATATTATAGCAATAAAACCTAGTATATTCAATAGCCATCCCTAATTATAGGTCTGTCCCAATTTGCGGCAAATATAGCGCCCCGTTGTACTAAAACCCGGTTATCTTGCCAATAGTAGCCATGAGGGCGGGGTCGGCATCCTTTGACAGATACGCAACCGGTCTCTCCTCACCGTCCATGGTATCGGGGTCTATGACATAAACACTACCGTCTTCGAAGATCATGGCTATACCCACCACATTTTTAACGGCGTCGTCCCCAGCCTGCTTCTCAATGAGAGTAAAGGAGTAAAAGTCCTCTTGCCCGTTTAACTTCTCGCCGTTCTCTAAAAACTTGGCCTCCTCCCGGATGGATAACTGATATACGTCAACCTTGCCCAACACCTCAACAACCCTATCGATGATCGCCTTGTCCTGTATGATACCATGGTCCTTTGTACCATGGCTTATATGCATCTCGTTTACCCTATCCTCACCCTCCATTGTTTCCAGTACCGGCACAGTCTCCCTATTGCATCCCAATACCAGTACAACCATTGCAACAACCAAAAATAATAATAAAAGGTTTTTCTTATATCGTGATATGCCCATAATCAAACTGACATCCCCTTACTCGATTAATTCCAAAACCTTTATGGATATAAATATTGTACTATAGTATGCAATATATGCCAACATCCAATTTTGTATGAATCTGCCGTCTAATGGAAAAACTATATTCAGTGTAAAAGACATAGTGGGGCAATTTAGATGGGAGGTATCACAATTGTTCAGTATTTTTAGACCCTTTAAAGGCTTCGGAACCTATGGCCTGCTGGCAGGATTGGGTATCGCAACGGTCGGATATATCCTGGCACCCCAGATCAAAAACGCTGTTATGCCAGCTGCGGAAAAGGGCATGGAAAAAGTAAAGGCTTTAACCGACCGGACCAAGGAAATTCTAAACCAGGACAAGGAAAGGTTTACTGGCATATCCTATGCCACTCAAAAAGCAAAACCCCATGAGAAAAAATCGGAAAATTCCATCTACGGGTACGAAAACCTAATAAACCAATTGAAGGAGGAAAACAGGCAGTCAAAGCAGATAATAGAAGAACTTAAAAATTCCGTTTTAGCCCTTAAAGAAGAAGTGTCCCATTTAAAAACCAGTATTCGTATGCAATAAAGGACAGGAAGGGGGAAAGGCGATAGATGCCTTTCTCCCTTCATTTATGATGATATCTATAAAAATTTATCTTTAGACCTAGGCTGCCTTGTCCTAATTTTTGTAATATGATATACTTATTATATATATGATTTTATATCCGAATGGGAGTGTCTGTTATTATGAGGAAATTCCTGCCTTTACTTATACTCATATTTTTAATTTTCTGCAGTACCGGTACTGCCTATGGTGCAATATCACCCCTGGGTCTTCAGGGTAGAAGCGCTTGTCAGATCGTAGATCCTACCATTTCTATGGAATCCTTCAAAGCTATAGTCGATGTGCAAAACGATATTTCCCATGTAACCACTACCAGCGTTATAAAAAACAACAGCGATGAAGAAAAAAGCGTTTTAATGGGCTATGGCGATGGACTTATAGGAAAGGATGACACAGCGCGGATTTCCAATTTTACCATATCAGTGGATAATATAAGATATAAATATGTTCTAAGAAATGGGGTGGCCAATCCGGACAACAGCCAACTGCCCTCATTTACAAGGTGGTTTGCTTGGGATTTAAGGCTGCAACCGGGTGAGGCCAAGGTGGTCAAGAATTCCTTTACCCTGAAAAACAAACTGTTTTACAAGGGTAACTATTCCGTAGAACTGTTTCTCCAAAGCCTGGTAGCATGGCAGCAACCCATTAAGCAGGTGGAAATTGTTTATGACTTTGGAGAGTACCGGCCCTATATCTTCGATCCTAGCCCCCAGCCCCAACCCACCACAATAACCGAAGGCGGCCAACTGATATGGCGATATACCGATTATACCCCCACTACAGACAGTAATTTTACAACATTTTTCTTTCCCATGGACATAGCAACCACTAATTTAGCAAAGGGCAAGGGCGACAAACAACTTTCCGCCATTGCCAACGACTATTTAAATACAAAATACTCAGCAGTAATTACCAAGGCCAATGAATATTTAATGAGTGAGGAAAGCCAGTACAAAAAAGAGGCGATGTACTTTATGGCCAGGGCGGCCCATAGTTTAATGGATTTGGATACCGCCCTTGAACTATATGACAAAATCGTGGATAATCCAGGCTTCAGCGATGACATTGCTCCTGTATTAACTCAACAACTGATCTATGAAAAAATTTCCATACTGAAATACCAGCAAAATATGGAGCGTGTCAGGGAAACGATAGAACAAACCCGGGCTATGGAGCCTAATTACCTAAGTTATCCCATCCAAGCCTGGCTGGAAAAAGAGTCTTCCCTGCTTCCCAAACCCCAACCTCAACCGGAACAAACGACAGAAGAACAACCCAAGCAGGACGATACAACAACCAATATTAAAGAAGGGTTAGAAATACTGGGATATGATGTGCCCATTGAATTAATAATAATCGTTATACTGCTTATTTTATTTATTATCCTAAGGACAATATTCAAAAGAAAACGAAAAAGAAGAAAAAGTTTGTTTTATTGAAATTAGAAGAACATCCGGCCTCCCAAACATAGTATGGGAGGCCGGATTATATATGCTGCCAACATTATGCTAAGGATAGATGTTGCGCCCTTGAATCTATATGGCGACTTCATTGATGAACTTGGTTAAGTAGAAACTATTCACAGACACATTTTTAATATATTGGCCACATCTTCCCTGTACAGCTTTTTATACCCTCCAATGGGGCCGAATCGCACAGCCTTTTGGGCCATTATATCTATATTCTCATCACTTATATTATAATCTCTAAGGGTTGCAGGGGCTCCAATACGGTTAAAAAACTCCCTGGTTCTTTGAATACCTTCAAGGGCAATCTCCTTATCCCCCTGGCCGGTATCACGGATATCCCATACCCTTTGGGCGTATTGGACGAACTTATCAATGCCTTCATCCAGTACATATCTCATCCAGTTGGGAAATATTATAGCCAATCCCCCACCATGGGGTATGTCATAAATTGCGCTCACTTCATGTTCTATACCATGGGTAGCCCAGTCCTCTTCCTTTCCTGTGGCAATCAGGCCGTTTAAGGCCATTGTACCGCACCACATTATATTAGCCCGAGCATCATAGTCTTCTAAATTATCCAATACCTTATACGCATTTTCCACCAAAGTTTTCATAATGCCTTCTGCAATCCTGTCCTGGAGAGGTGTATTAGGTGTGTGGCTAAAATATGCTTCAAATACATGGGCCATAATATCCACAATACCATAAACCGTTTGATCCCTAGGTACACTGTATGTATACTCCGGATCGAGTATTGAAAACTTAGGTATTAAATGACTACTGCCTATAGCCAATTTATCCTTTGTTCCCCAATTTGTAATTACTGCATTACCGTTCATTTCCGTTCCGGTGGCGGCAAGGGTTAGTATATCACCCAAGGGCAGTGCACCTTCTATTGCATGACCTTCGGTAAAATAGGACCAGATATCCCTATCGGATACTGTTCCGGCGGCAATGGCCTTGCTGGCATCTATTACACTTCCCCCACCTACAGCCAGAATAAAATCCACATTTTTTGATCGGCATATGTCGATTCCCTTCCTCACATCGGTTAACCTAGGATTAGGGTCTATGCCCCCCAATTCAAAAAATGTCAGGCACATATCCTTTAATATAGATATTACCTTGTCATATAGGCCTATCCTCTTTACACTGCCTTTACCGGAAACAACCAGGATTCTATTCTTTCCCAATCTCCTTATTTCTCCAGGAAGGTTGGCCAATTGACCCTTGCCAAACAGGATCCTGGTAGGATTATAAAAATTAAAATTCATCATGTCCATCACCACCCAATATATAAGTTTATAGTTTAAACTCTATCTGTAATCCATATTATATCAAAATTACTGAATTTTTGTATAAATAAACCCCGGGATATTTCCCGGGGAATGGTCAAACAAAGCTTTACATAAAAAATTTAAATAAGCCCAATTATGCCGCTACTGACGGTTGTTCCTTTCTTACAAGCCCTAAAATAGCGCCTATTAGAACAAGAATAGCTGGAATAATAAACGTCAAGCCAAAAAATGGCAAGAAGGAGAATATGATTAGTAATACACCTGCAATAAGTAATAATATTTTCCCCAGTTTAGCTTTCTTTTTGATTATAACACCGCCGACTATTGCTATAATACTTATAATAAGTGGTATTACTCCAAGTGTTGTGGTTACTGCGCCGGCTTCTTGTGAAAACAAGCTAAAGAATGCGCCTACTGTCATTAGAAAAATTGAGCTGAGAATACCCAGTATTCCGCCTATTAAGCTCAGTACAAATTCAGCTGTTCTTTTCATAGCTATAACCTCCTTTTTTTGCTTTGTTTAACCATTAAAAACTAATCATCATAGGACAGGTAACTAAAAACTATTAAATATATCTTTATTATATTATATGTGCCTTTATTTACCATCAGCACATCTTTATTATATACGTTAGTTTGTACAAATTCAAGAAATTTCCCGTCGGCCCTAATATTTAATAAGATATTGTAAAAATCATAAACTGAAATAATGCCTTATAACTCCCATTAAAGAAGAGAGGGTCTTAACTCCAGACCCTCTCCCTATTACCCGGGAAGGCAAACATGGAATATTATCTTAGGTCACCTTCAGCCTTACTATGCCCGTAATTTTGCGATTATTGATAACAATTACGGTATTATACAGGCAAGCCCATTGCCCTTCTTTTTTTCATAATATGGTTTTCTATATCATCGGCTATAGCCTTAGGGTCATCCCCCAGGGCAAACTTACCCCCTGTCAGGCCTTCCACATCCTCGGTCAATAGCTTCACCAGCCTTCTGGCACCGGTAAGGAAAGGTGTAGGGGAAAGATGGGTATAGGCACCGTAGGCAACTCCAAACACTCCGTCAATGGTGGCCTTTTGTTCCATCCATTCAGGGGCGGTTATCACTATGGGCAAATCGGAAACATCTACATCCAGATGGTCGGCCAGGGCGGTAACCAGCATTGAAATCCTGCCGGTATCGGTACAGGTACCGAAACTTAAAACCGGGGGTATACCAAGGCCCCGGCATACTTCCTTGAGGCCGTCACCGGCTTCCTCAATAGCGTCAAGGTTGCATAGCCCCGCAACCTCCAGGGCATGGTTACCGCAGCCGCTGCTCACCATAAGTATATCCCTTTTGATCAGTTCCTTGGTAACACCCACAGTGGTAGTATCCTGGGGCCCGTTCCTCAAAGTAGAACAGTTAACCAGGGCAACAACGCCCTTCACCTTGCCTGAGGCTATTACATCCACCAAAGGATCCAGTTTGTTACCCAAGGCCTCTAAAACCGCCTCAGTGGAAAACCCGGCAATTGCTTTTTGTTTTATGGCGGGCACCTTGGGTGCAACCCTGCCCTTCCTCTTTTTAAAATTTTCAATGGCCAGGTTTATCAATTCATCAGCCAAGTGGGATGCTTCCGGCGGTTTATAATCGAAGGTATGCTTGAGGCCGGGCAGCCTTATCAGGTCGTTTACACTGACCAGGGTTATTTGATATTTATCGGCATACTGACCGATCTGAGGCGGCGAACAATTCTCCTCCATGGCAAAAACGTCCACCGTACCTGTGGCCAGCAGTGGTTCAATGGACAGCCAATTACCAATAAGCCCTACAAATACCCCGTCCATGTCAAACCTTTGCAATAATTCCTGTCCGGTTTCAATGGACCCTACTATTCTAAGCCCCTTGGCCCCGGTGTCCCTGGCCCTTTTTTGGACATCTTCATCCCGGGCCTTCTCCAGCGTTGCCACTCCGACAAAGGGTTGGTGGCCGTTAAACACTATATTGATGTAATCGCCGTCCATTATGCCCAAATCCACCTCTGTTTCGTGGGGCCATGGAGTACCAAAAAGGATATCCTGGGCCATCTCCAGGCCGATCTGGGCTGTATAAATAGTAGCAATACCCAATCTAAGGGCCTTTTTGGCAAAGGAAATATAATCGCCGTCCACATTGGTAAGGCAGCTGGCAATTGCATCCTGCATTTCATATACCACACCCGCCGGGTAGAGGGCCTTATCCCGCCACAGTGCCTTACGCTTTTTGGGGGCAAAGGTCTCTATCATTATACTTGGGCTGTCATAATTTTTATGCAGTTCTCCCTCTAAAAAATCGCCCAATTGAATGGCCATGGCATTAATATCCTGGTTGGTGTCGATCCCTACCTTTTCACACATCCATTTAAGCTTGTTCTGGTCCGTTATTCTAAAGGGAGTCTTGCCCTCACCTGTGGATTTCAGTGTTCTAAAGGCCTGGTAGGCATGCTGACTGTAAGTACCGGCTCCCATCACATTGCGCATCAGTATATTTCTCATTGCCATGGCATCGCCGTCTATGCCGCAAACTCCCTTGTCAATACCGGACTTTTCGCTGATACGGCAGGGGCCCTGGGTACAAAGCTGACAGCTTAGTCCTTCCAGGCAGAATTTACACCTTATCTTTTCCTGCAACACCCAGCGATCGAATACATTGGTTAAACCGTCCGATCTAATGCGCTTTAGCATTTCCTCCACCGAATCGTGATAGCTCACCCGTCCCTGGGATTTTTCTAGTATGGTTTCAGTCATTGTTTAACCCTCCTTTGGTTGGTCTCCAATAGAAGTTTGCTCACTTATAGCCAGGAATATGCGTATAACCAACCAACAAACCCAGCAACAGGAGGGTAAAGGGAACTTGTTTGGAGCTACAACCTTTTTAAAGGTCCTCTAATTTGCCCGGGCCAGTGGGCTTACGCCATTGATTATCTTGGCCATCACGTCCAACACCCTCTCTACGTCCCTGCGGGTAACGTATCTATGGGTTACGAACCTTACAATACCATTCGGCGAGCCTATAGCCTTAATGCCAAAGGGCTTGAGCCTTTCAACCAATTGATCGCCGTTCATTCCCGTCTGGGAAATATCAAATATTACTATATTGGTTTGAATCCTGGCAACATCGATTTTAATACCATGAATATTGGCCAGCCCTTCGGCCAAAGCCTTGGCGTTTTCATGGTCTATGGCCAGCCTATCGACCATCTCCGTCAGGGCTACTATACCGGCAGCAGCCAGTATACCCGATTGTCTCATGCCTCCACCCAACATCTTCCTTATCTTTCTTGCCCTTTGAATAAAGGCTCTGTCTCCGGCCAACAACGAACCCACGGGCGCACACAGGCCCTTGGATATGCAAAACATTACAGTATCACAATACCGGGTGATATCCTTAACATCCACGCCCAAGGCAACGGCGGCGTTAAACACCCTGGCTCCGTCGAGATGGACGAGTATGTTGTGTTTTTTTGCAACGCGGTACACGGGCTCCATCTTGTCAGGATGGATGGCTATCCCCCCCGCTCTGTTATGGGTGTTTTCCATGCATATAAGGCCAGTGCTGGGAAAATGAATATCATCTATCCTTATACTGTTTTCTACCTCCTTTGCATCCAGTATGCCCTCTTTTCCCTTGAGCAGCTTGGCCTGGACACCGGCTAAAAATGCCATGCCCCCTACCTCATAATTGAATATATGACAGTTCTCTTCCAATATTATTTCCTGGCCTCTCTTTGTATGGGTCAATACCGCCAGCTGGTTGCCCATGGTACCGGTAGGTACAAACAGGGCGGCCTCCTTTCCCACCTTTTGTGCTGCCATTCTTTCCAATCTAGCCATGGTGGTGTCATCACCGTATACATCGTCTCCCACTTCGGCACTATACATGGCCCTTCGCATCTTTTCGGTGGGCACGGTTACCGTATCGCTCCTTAAATCTATTATCCTTTTCACTTTACAACATCCTTTCTTTTTTGAGCTAAAACAAAAAGGTCAAATCTTGTTTGATTTGACCCTCTGGAAGATGTAATAAGGACGTTAGAACCGGATAATTAACATAATATTATGGTAATATCCATCATTTAACGTTCCACTCTGTCCTTTTGCCTGAGAGATTAGCAATTAAGCTTTGCCCCTTCGGCGCTCTATACGAGTCTCTCCAGAGGTTCGTCGGGACATGGTCCTACCTGCAACTACAGGCACCTGAGAGTTTGACTCCTTCGGTGGATTATTCATCCCTCTCCCATGACCGTCATCCGATTATTTAATTAAACCTAGTATAACGCTTTGTTAATTATTTGTCAATGCCTTGAATAATTTTTTTACATATTACCCCTATTGTTAACGTGTAAACATGGCAACTTTATGTATCGGCAATCTTAAAAAAAGAAGGATATTAGGGAAAAAAGGCGAATATATTTTTATTACCCATCCTAATCTTATGGACAACAAATGGGTTTATGATATAAAATATACTTCAGATGATAACAATATCTTCTGTGTAACCTCCAATACCACCCACAAGGCTATGATCCGTTGTTGCTATCGCAAGTTTCATGCCTAGAAAACTACTTTGTGACCTTTTAGAAAGGAGCTTAATATGGATACCATATTACCATTTTTCAAACAGTACCAAATCATTATCCTGCTGATAGCTGTTATAATAAGCCTCATATCGGTAGTTTTGCTAATAGTAAACATGATCAGAACGTCAAGCATGATAAAACGCTATAAAAAATTAATGCGGGGAATGAACAATAAAAATCTGGAAGCAATAATAAATGATAGTTTTGACAACATAGAACGGTCCATAGCTAGGGTGGATGAACTGGAGGTTCAATGTACTTATATAAAAAATCAGTTGAAGCAATGCTTCCAGAAAATCGGCATAGTGCGGTATAATCCATTTAAGGAAATGGGTAGTGATTTGAGTTTTTCCATAGCACTGTTGGATGACAGAAATAATGGATTGGTCCTTACCGGGTTATATGGACGCAATACCACTTCCATTTTTGCAAAACCCATCAGTAATCTTCAATCAAACTATGCCCTTACTACGGAAGAGCAGGAGGCTTTGCAAATAGCTTTGGAACGCAAATTTGAAGCAAGGTCCATCAAGGAATAAACCGGCCGATATCGGGTTTAACGCCAACTTCACTATTATCCTATACCTTATGCATAAAATATGCAGCAATTGATAATGCTATGGTGGGAGGTGTATTTATGCCTAAAACCATAGCATTAGAACAGGGTTTAGAAGATTTGGCAAGATTTTTATCGGCCAGAGGTTATAATACAGTGATATATGATGAAGAGGTACAAAATGCCGATGTGGTAATATATAATCGCAACGCAATGGACAATTACCTCACACAGCTAAATACCAGCTTCATTTTGGACCAAGGCACCACAGCAACAGATAATCCCGGTGCCCTGCTGGTCAATGCCCAT